>DASZPH010000139.1:0-64197 GCA_035550375.1 Pirellulales bacterium
CGCTCTCGCAAGGCCGCACGATCCACCCTCGAAGAACTCGAATCCATGGCTCGCTCCATTCTGCCGAAAGAACACAGAACACTCCTTCCCCATGTTCTACAGCTTGCGCAGCCAGCGCGCCAGAGTTATTTGCCAGACACCATGACCCGCGGCTTGCAATTACCCCGGCCGCGAGACAGAATTTTTATCGGCCCACACGCGACGCCCCCCAGCACGAAAGGACTTTCCCGTGCCCCATAGCTCAGGCGGCCACCGCCGGCAGTTCTTGAAGACCTCGGCCGCGATTGCGGCTGCCCCGACGGTCGTGCCCGCCACCGTCTTCGCCAAAGAGGATCGTCCGGCGCCCAGCGACCGGGTCGTCGTCGGCTCGATTGGCACGGGTGATCTCGGCCGGCGCCACCATCTGGCCAACATGCTTTTGCCCAACAAGCGAATCCAGGTGGCGGCCGTTTGCGATGTCGACCGCAATCATCGCGAAGAGGCCGCGAAAATCGTGTTGGAAAAGACGGGCCGGCGCGTAGGAATCTACAAGGACTTTCGCGACCTTTGCGATCGCACGGATATCGACGCCGTCTTGATCGCCGTTCCCGACCACTGGCATGCGCTGACCGCGATCTATGCCATGGAAGCGGGCAAAGACGTCTACTGCGAAAAACCTCTGGCCCTCACCATCGACGAAGGGAAGAAGATGGTGGAGACGGCCCGCCGCTATGGCACCGTGTTTCAGACGGGCAGCCAGCAGCGCAGCGACAACCGCTTCCGGCTGGCTTGCGAGTTGGTGCGCAACGGGAAAATTGGGAAGCTCCAGCGAGTCGATACACACATCGGTGACATCGACTCCGGCTCCTGGCAGCCTCCCACCACTCCCCCTCCGGAGCTCGACTGGAACTTCTGGCTTGGGCCCGCGCCGTACGCCGACTACAGCCCCAACCGTTGCCATTATCAGTTCCGTTGGTTCTCCGATTATTCGGGGGGCAAAATGACCGACTGGGGCGCTCACCACAACGACATCGCCCAGTGGGGCATCGGGGCCGATGGTTCCGGCCCGGTCAAAGTGAAAGGGACCGGTAAATACCATGAGAATGGTCCGCACGATGTGCCGGGGAGTTTCGACGTCGACTACACGTATGCCAACGGCGTCGTACTCACCTGCCATAGCGGCGGCGAGAACGGCCTCAAGTTCACCGGCAGCGACGGCTGGGTGTTCGTCAGCCGTAGCCGCATCGAGGTGCAGCTCGGCGACAAGAACTGGAAGGACTACAACGAACTGGTCAAGGAATTCAAGCCCGAGTCGTTTTCCACGAAGCTTTACGTCAGCCACCATCACCACGACAACTGGCTCGACTGTATCAAGAGCCGCGAGCGCCCGATCTGCGACGTGGAGATCGGCCACCGCTCCGTGACCGTCTGCCATTTGGGTAATATCGCGATCAAGTTGGGGCGCGAGCTGAACTGGAATCCGGAGAAAGAGCAGTTTGTCGGGGACGATCAGGCGAACCTCCTGGTCAGCAAACCTATGCGAGCTCCCTGGCACATTTGATAATTGCGGCGGTCGTTATCCCGATTCATAACCCCGCCCTTTCGCCGCAAACCGGCGGGCAAAGGCTTGCCGCAAGCAACCCCGATTTAAGAATCGCAACAAGGACATACCGATGCCATCCGTTGAAGAACTTGCTGATCAACTGAATTCGGGCGACCAGCCTGCCGTCTATCGCGCCAAGCGGGCCCTGTCGGAAATGGTCGCCGCGGCCGGCGCTCCGGGCAAAGCGGGGGAGCGGGCCGGGTTGGCGGCCGCGCTGGCCAAGGCGGAGGTCGCCAGAAACGAGAAGGGGGACGCGCCGAAGCATGGGACGAAGGCTCGCGACGAAATCGCCCGCGCGCTGGCCGACGTTGCAGGCGACATGGAAGTACCCGCTTTGAAATCAACGCTTGGCGATTTCGACTCCCGTGAAATGGCCCGTTTCGCCCTGGATCGCATGACCTGCCAGGCCGCGACCGACGCGCTGGCCGACGCTGCGCTGAACTCCGTGGGGATCGAATTTCGCGTCGGTGCCATTAATGCCCTGGCGCGACGTCGCGGCTCACAGGTGATCGACGTGCTCAAGGCCTGCGCGGGCGACAACGATCCCGAAGTCCATCTGGCGGCCGCCGAGGCTCTTGCCAACCACGCCGACGCCAGCGCCGAGACGATCCTTCGCGAGCTCGCCAAACACGCGGCTGCGCCCCGGGCGCAACTGCGGCTGGCCAAGGCCCGCGTTCGTCTGGCGGCCCGGCTGGCCTCGGCCGGACAAAAAGATGCTGCTCGGCAAATCTACCAGTCGATCCTCGACAACGATGCAGCCGCGGCCGCGCAAAAGAGGGCTGCCGGCACGGGGTTGGCGCAACTCGGCTAACGGCGTCGGCGGGCGAAACGGCGAAGGTCGCGCAAGCACGCTTCGGTTGTTGCCATTTCGCGGGTCGCCTATAATTCGGCAAGGAAGTTAATCACTTCTCCGTGGGGCGAGCGGAGGCGATGAACCAACCGCTACAAGAGGCCAGTTACGCGCGAGATCCTGTTATTGCTGACGGACACGATGGCACCGCGAGGCCGCGATTCAGTGATCAACAGTTCCGCGCCCTGATTGAAAATGCCCTGGACCTGATCGCCATCCTCGATCGGGAAGGGGTGATGCTCTACGTTAGCCCTTCGGTAGAGCGCGTCCTGGGGTACCATCCCGACGATCTTGTGGGCCGCAATCTCTTCGCGTTGGTGCATCCCGAGGACCTGCCGGCCACCGTGGCTGCTTTTCGGGAGAGCATCGTCCAGGGCGGTCCGCGACGCTGGAGCGAATACCGCTTCCGCCGTCGCGACGGTTCCTGGCGGTTCCTCGAGTCCGACGCCCGGAGTTGGCTCGACCGGCCGGACGTGCGGGGGGTGGTGGTCAACTCGCGCGACGTTACGGAGGCGCGGCTCGCCCAGGAGAGCCTGGTACGCAGCGAGCGCCAACTGGCGGCCGCTCAGGCCCTGGCCCATGTCGGAAGCTGGGAATGGGATCTGCCCAACAACCAGTTCATCTGTTCGGACGAGATGGCCCGCATTCTCGGCCTCGAACCGGGCCAGAAGATCAGCTACGACGAGTTCCTGCAGCGGCTGCACCCCGACGACCGCCAGCAGACCCGGGAGACGCTCGAGGCGGTGCGGCACCGTCACCAGCCGTTTAATCTCACTCAGCGCTTCCTTCATCCCGACGGGTCGGAACGCGTCGTCATTTCGTTCGGGGGCATGGTGCTCGACAGGCTGGGCCAGACGATCCGCGTATTCTGCGCCTGCCAGGATGTCACCGAGCGTCGCCGGCAAGAGGAGGCGCTGCGCCGTGAACGGCAGTTCTCGGAACGGCTGATCGAGAGCAGCCTCGACGGCATCCTCGCGTTCGATCGCAATTTCGCCTACACGATCTGGAACCCCGGCATGGAGCGGCTGACCGGACTCAACAAGCGGGACGTGCTCGGCCGCCACGCCTTCGAGGTCATCCCGTTCTGGAAGGCCTCGGGCGAAGACGCTTTTTATCGCCAAGCGCTCGCCGGCGAGCACGTCGTGGCCAAGGACCGCAGTTTCCGCGCGCCCGGTGGCGGGCCGGAGGCCTTCTTCGAGGGATACTACTCACCGCTGCGCACCGAAACGGGCGCGATCATCGGCGGGCTGGCCATCATTCGCGATATCACGGAGAAGAAGCAACTTGAAATGCAAATGCAGCACACCCAGAAGCTGGAAACTCTGGGGGTGTTGGCGGGAGGCATCGCCCACGACTTCAATAATCTGCTGATGGTCATCCTGGGAAACGCCGAACTGGCGGGCCTGCAGTTAGAGCCTGATTCACCCTCGCGCGAGTTTATCGGGCAGATCGAAACGGCCTCCACTCGGGCCGCCGACTTGTGCAAACAGATGCTGGCCTACTCGGGCAAAGGCAAGTTTGCCGTGCGTCCGGTCGACCTTTCCAGTCTGGTGAAGGAGATGGCCGACCTCTTGGAGATCGCGGTGGCCAAGAAAGGGACGCTGACCTACGAATTGGCCGAAAGCTTGCCCGCGATTGAGGCTGACACGGCGCAGATTCAGCAGGTGGTGATGAACCTGATCACCAATGCGGCCGACGCGGTAGAACCGGGCAAGGGCGAAGTGCGCGTCGAGACGCGCATCATCGTGGCCGACGCCGACTTGCTCTCGCGTTGCTACTGCGACTCCACGATGCCGGAGGGGCTCTATGTTTGCCTGGAAGTCACCGACAACGGTTGCGGCATGGACGAGGAGACGCAATCGCGGATCTTCGATCCCTTTTTTACCACCAAGTTCACGGGCCGCGGTCTGGGCATGGCGGCCGTGCTGGGCATCATTCGCGGCCACCGAGGTGCCATCCAAATGACCAGCGCGCCGGGGAAAGGAACGGTCATTCGCGTTCTGATTCCACCTTCGGTGCAGGCGCCGCGCAGTTTCGCGAAGGAGCCGCCGTCTCTCGACGAATGGCGCGGCAAAGGGACGGTGCTCGTCGTCGACGACGAAGAAATGGTGCTGAACGTGGCCAAGGCCATACTCGCCAGCGTTGGATTCACTGTCGAAACCGCGAGCGACGGGCGGCAAGCGGTGCGGCTCTTTGAACAGCGCCGTCACGAAATCGACCTCGTGCTCATGGACATGACGATGCCGCACATGAGCGGAGAAGACACCTTCGTCCAGATGAGAAAAATCGACCCGAACGTCCGCGTGGTGATGGCCAGCGGATACAGCGAGCACGAAGCGACGAGTCACGTCATTTCGCGAAACCTGTCTGGCTTTATCCAAAAGCCTTATCGGGCCGCCGACCTTGTGGCCAAGCTGCGCGGTCTCCTGGAACGCAGTAGCAGGAACAAATCGCGTTAGCGCAAAGCAGCGGAAGGCCGCTTACTGTCTACTGTCGCCAACAACCCTGGCAAAGTGCTTATCTGCCCATCGGTTTGAAAGATAGGCCCTTGGGAACGCATGGAGGATAAGTCTCGCGAAGCACGTTAGCGAGCTTGGTGTTGGGCCTATCGGTAGTGCAACGTTTGTTGACCACGACGCTCACTGCAAACCGCAACCAATACCTTTGGTGTATTTTCGCACCCCTGCAGTAACGTACATTGTCAGTTATTTCGATCTTTAGCAGATCGCTGCGCTCGCGTGACACTTGTTGTGTATGCATAACTAAACTATGCTTAGCTAGAATAAGTGGGGTCGTGAATTAACAGAATATAAGGATTTGTACAATGGCTCGAAGCCCCGCAAAGGATGCAATGAACAAAAGCGATCACGTGCGACGCTACTTGTCTCAACATCCCTCGGCGAAACCGAAAGAGATCTTTCAAGGATTGCAGGGCGAGGGGGTTGATGTGTCGATGGCGCTTATCAACCGCATCAAATACGGGCCTGAAAGCGGCCGCAAGGGCAAGCGTGGTAGACGCGGTCGGCGCACTGCGGCTGCTGCAACCAACGGACATCAGCTATCGCTGGAGCACCTTCTGGCCGCCAAGAAGCTGGTTGACCAGTTGGGGAGCGTCCAGTCGGCAAAGCAAGCGGTCGACGCCCTGGCCAAGTTGAGCTGATTGACGAGCCTTGTTTTTCGGCAGGTCGCCGGCACCCTGTCGTGCGACGGACGGTTGGCTTAGGGTGCGGTGGGACAAGGGAAGCGAGTCCCACCTGCCGTAGGCCCAGGGGGCAGCAAAAAAGGCCCGGGCGCACCCAATGCGAGACACTCAACGGCCTTGGCTTGTTTGCGGTGCGGGCTTGCTCGTCCCATCTACAATCTGAACGTTCGGTTTTGTCTGGGAGCCTGGTTGCCGCCAAACTGGCGTTGCATTTTCGGCCCCGATTCGGCATAGTCGCCGCTTTTCCAGACCGCGCCTCTTGCCTTGCGCCTTGCTGGATTGCGGAGACGGGCGAATGCCGGCGAGAGAAATCGGCACGGCAACACGATCGGGTTTGTCGCTTCGTGTGTGGCTGGCACTGGCCGCCGTTCTGGCGGCCGGTATGGCGCTGCGCCTCGTTTGGCTTGACGACATCGAGTACAAGATCGACGAAGAGTGGACATGGTACCACGCGCATGCGGCGGGTCGCACCGAGCCATTTCCATGGGTCGGTATGCCCACCAGCGCCGGACCGGAAAACCCTGGCATGAGCCTGTGGGTATTCATTCCCCTCGGGTGGCTGGGGGAGCGGCCGGCGGACCTGGCGCGCGGCGTGGCGGGCCTCAGCATCGCCGCCCTCCTGATAACGGTTCTCTTCGCCTTTCGCTCGGTGCCCCCCCGCGACCGTGAGATGTGGCTATGGGCGGCGGCACTTTCGGCGGTGCATCCGCTCTCCGTCCTGCACCATCGAAAGATTTGGCCCCCCTGCACCTTCCCTTTGCTGGGAGTGTTGTTTGTCATTTGCTGGTGGCACCGCGATCGCCGCCTCTTCGCCTTCGGTTGGGGCGCGCTGGGAAGCGTTTTAGCGCAGATTAATCCATCGGCCGGCTTCTTCGCGGCCGGTTTTGCCCTCTGGTCGTGGGTCGGCCGCCGCTCACCCATCGCCTGGAAGAGCTGGTTGCTGGGCAGCGCGCTGGCGTCGCTGCCGCTGATCCCCTGGTTCATCCACATCTCGACGGTCTCAACCCAGCCGCACGTGACTACGCTGAAGTGGACGCGTCTGCTGGAAGGCAAATTCTTCTTACGCTGGTTTACCGAGCCGTTTGGCATAGGCCTCGATCACGCGCTGGGAGACGACTACGTCGATTTCCTCAGGCAACCCGTGCTCGCCGGCGTCCCGACGCATCTGGTAGGAATTCTGCACTTGACGGCGCTGTCGATCGCGGTGGCGATCGGCTGGCGGTGGTTGCGAGACTGGCGACGGAGGAACGGGCGGCGGGCGGACTGGCAATCGGCCCTGTTTCCCCACGACTCGGCGACGGCGCTGGCCTGTAACGCCAGCCTTTGGGGTTACGGAATCCTGCTCACACTTACCTGTCTGCCTCTTCATCGGCAGTACATGATCGTCGTCTACTCGATCGAGTTGCTGTGGGTGGCGCAGACGGCTCTGAAAGTCGACGGTGGTCACGAGGACGCACTGAAAACGGCGCGACGTCTGCTCGGCGGACTAGTCGTCGTGCAGTTGCTTATCTCTGCCAGCTTTCTCAGCTACGTCCATGTTAAGCAGGTCATCCACGGCGACTACGGCGTGGCGCTTTGCGCCCAGCGCCCGGGGTCGCACGGCGCGGCCATAGCCCGCTAGCCAGGTTTGACAAATCCTGACGCATCGTTCTTGACGGCCGCCGACGCATCGGCAGGTTTCGGACTTTCGACCTTTGGGACGAGTTTTCCCGTTGCGAATGGCTTCGGACCGATTGGAGTCGCCCTGGATGGGACCGTCCTCGTCGCCGATTACGGCGGTGAGGTTCTCGTCTTTCCAAACGATACCGATGGGCAATCGGCTACAGCAACCCCGTGACGACGTGCCCATCTGCCAGCTTCAGTGGACGCCCCTGCTGATCCTCAATGATCGACTGAGAGTCGATGCCCAGCAGGTAATACATCGTGGCCAAGAGATCCTCCGGCGATACGGGGTTGGATCGGGGGAATGCGGCGATCTTGTCCGACTCGCCGTAGACGTTTCCGCCGCGCACGCCGCCCCCGGCAACGACCGCGCTGTAGCACTGCGGCCAATGATCGCGGCCTCCGTAGGCGTTGAAACGCGGCGTGCGGCCAAATTCGCCCAGCATTATCACCAACGTCTCATCGAGCAGACCTCGTTCGGACAAGTCTTCGATGAGCGCTGCAAAGGCAGCGTCGGTCGGAGGCAGCAGTTCGCTTTTTGCCCAGGCCAAATGCGGCGGGCTTGGTGGCACGGAGTGGCTGTCGTAACCTTGGCCTCCTTTGCCCCGATCATGCCGCACGAAGTTGACCTGGACCAGTCGCACGTCGGCTTCAATAAGACGGCGCGCGACCAGCGCCGATTGGCCAAAAACATGCCGGCCATAGCGGTCCCGGACCACATCGGGTTCATGTTGCAGATCGAAGGCTCGTTGCGCCGGGGTCGAAGCGACCAAATCGAGAGCACGAAGAAGATAACGATCATACTCTGCGGTGTCGGTGGCCGTTGGCGCTACACGGCCGAAACCAGCCAAGAGCGACCGCCGCTGCTGGAGCCGTTGTTGTGCTACATCCGCCATTGGGGCGAGTGCGCCAGGCGAATACTCCGGTAGGTTCGGATCGCTGTCGATTAGATAAGGATCATAGGCCGGTCCCAAAAAACCGCCGTGCTGGCCCGGCCTGGGCACCCCCACCGGCGAGATGAATTCCGGCACCATGACGAATGGCGGCATCGCCACCGCAGCAGCCGCCGGCTCGCGCGAAATGACTGCGCCGACATGCGGCCGATCGCCTCGCTGCATCCCACTGGCCTGGATCACCGGCCGTGTCATGGGACCGCCGGTCATGGCGAGATAGCCGGCCTTAAGATGGTCCCCTTCTTGATGGCTCATCGAGCGGATGATCGCGAACTTGTCGGCCAGGCGAGCCGTTCTTGGTAGATGTTCGCTAACTCGAATGCCTGGCACGTTGGTCTCGATCGGCTGGAAGGTTCCGCGAATCTCAACCGGAGCCTGCGGTTTCAAGTCCCACATGTCGAGCTGCGATGGTCCGCCCGACAGATAGAGAATGATCACCGAGCGTGCCCGTGATCGAGGAAGAGTGGCGGCCGATGCTTCCTGGAGCTGGAGCAAGCCGCGCAAGGACAAGCCGAGCGCTGAGCCGGCCTGCAAGAAGGCGCGGCGGGAACACGCGAGGCGGCAGACGGCTGCGGATTTCATCGAGTCGCTCCGTGACATCATGATACGGCTTGCGCGCTCAATTTGACAAAGGAATTGTCGCCACCGTCACAATTGGCATGGGAAACCAGCGGGCACCTGTTACTTCGTGACGGTCAACCATAGTTCGCTGACTCTCTGTCCCGACGGCAAGATGAACGCCGTCAAGTGCGAGCGACGAATGGGCGCCGATGAGTTGCCCCCGATGCGGATTGCTCCAGAGAATTCGCCCTTCGTGCTGGTAAGGACTAGCTTGGCGGACTTGGCAGTGTCGTCCTTGGAGATGGATTTGGCCGGTGAAGCCGTGACCCCTTCAGGCAGACCGCGCACCTCAATCTCGATGTCGCCAGCGAAACCATGCCGCCGGTCGACGGTGACCGGAATTTCCAACGACTTGCCGGCCTGTAGCGTGTAAGCGTGCTGTGGCACGCTCAGGACGAAATCGGCTTCGAGCGGAGAGGTCGACAGCCGATAGAAATAGCGAGGTCCGCCGTGTCCGTAAAGGTCGCTGACGACCAGCACGTAATCACCGTCCGCGGGCGCGGCGAAGTCCAGCTCTGAATCGGCCTTGTTGTCCGCGTCGTCGGCGGTGGAGATGGTCTTGCCCGAAGCGTCGCGAAGCTCGAGCACCGAGTCGAGTGGGTAACCGAGCGAGCGGCTTTCCAGCTTGAACCGATAAGTCTGCCCCTGGGTTAGATGCAGCCGAAATGCGTCGCGGTCGCCAGGGGCATCGATCCGGCCGCTGACGATCGCATGCGGCGGCAGCGGCTGTGGATGCGCCGCGTCGTCGGGCTCCGCTTCGATCAGTGAAGCCGATTCTACGACGGGCAGTGACAGCCCGCCGGCCCATTGGGGAGAAAAGAACTCCAAGACGGATTCTTCGGGGGCTGCTTGCAGCATCTGCCGCCGGTCGACGTCGGCCAGGTTCCAGCCGTAGGCCTCGACGTTCATCGGTCCGGCTCGCGACACCGCTAACGGGAGCGCGCCATCCAGGTAGCCCGCGGTCGTCACGGTCAGCCGATAGACGAAGCTCTCGCCGCCAGCGAATGAGATGGAAGCGTCGGGCGCGGCGGGAAAGGCGAACAGCCGCAAAAAATAGACGCCGTCTGCCGGGGCCTGGAACGCGAAAAAGGAGTCGAGCCCGCGCTCGTCGTCGTTCTGTGCCAAGACGTTTCCGCGCGGCGAGACGACTTGCAGCACCGTGTCCATGGGAGAGCCGAGCAGTTCGTTGGCCGTCACGGCGGCCACCAGCGTCTGTCCTTTGGCGAGCGAGACGGCGAACATATCGACGTCTCCCCGCTTCTCCAGCCGACCATTAATCGTGCAGATCGAACCGGGCAACGATTGGGCCTTCGTCGGGTTGTCGTTCGGCTCCTGCTCGACCACTTCCGGCAACGTGCCGACGACGAACGGGAGCGGCGCGCTGGCACCCTCCGCGTTATAGATACGGGTCCAGTAAACGCCCGGCGCGGCGTTGGCCGCTACCGTGACGGCGAACTTGCCTTTCTCTTCTTTGGCGGCGAATGCGACGCCGGACCGGTCGACCCAGGCTTGCAGGGGCCAAGACTGCAAGTTTCCCCCGACGGCGACTTCAGCCGTTGTGCCTCGCGCCGCTCCGGCGGGAAAGAGATATTTCACGTCCGGCCCGGCGCCAACCGATACGGATGCCGTTAAGAGACCGAACTGAATGACAAGGATGCGAACGAGACAGCCGCGTAGGGAAACGACCGCGGCGCTCAGAACCGGACGAGGACAGAAGAATATCACAGAGGACACGGAGATCACGGAGCAGACAAGAAGCGAAATCTTTCCCTTATCCCATCAGCTCCGCGATGGGCGTGGGATCGCTGACCAAGTGCGTGGGGCGACCTTGCGGCGTGTAATAGATCTTGTCGGGGTCAATGCCCAACTTGCGATAAATGGTCGAAACAAAGTTCTCGGGCGAAAGGACTCGCTCCACCGCCGAATGACCGTTGCGGTCGGTCGCGCCGACGACGAGTCCACCCGGTGTGCCGCAGCCGGCGAACAGAATCGACATGGCGTTCGACCAGTGATCGCGGCCCGGCTTCGATTGCCCGGCCAGCGTTGAAATCTTCGGCGTGCGGCCGAACTCGCCCAGCGCCACAACCATCGTCGTCTCGAGCAACCCTCGCTGGTCGAGATCTTCGATCAGGGCGGCGATGGTGTTTTCGAACGGCGGCATGCGATTGCGGAAGCCGCCGAAAATGTCGCTATGGTGGTCCCAGCCGCCGTCGTAGAGCGTGATGAACGGCACGCCTGCCTCAACCAGCCGCCGGGCAAGCAAGGCACGCTGGCCGAAGCCGTTGCGGCCATAAGCGTCGCGCACCTTGTCCGGCTCCTTTTGGATCTCGAATGCCCGCTGGGCCTCGGAACTGGTCACCAGGCTGTAACCCTGGCGATAGTATTCGTCGACCGCCGTCACGGGGTCGCCCGCGGCCTTGTCGGTGACACGCTGCAGGCGGTCGACCTGTGAGCGGAGATCGCGGCGTCGGAGAAAACGGTCGTCGGCCAGCCCTTGCGGCAAAGCCACGTCGCGCACGCGGAAGTTGGGGTTTTCCGGATTGTCGGAGACGATGAACGGAGCGTACTTCGCCCCCAGAAAATTCGGCCCGCCAGAGCGCGACATGCTGGGCATCGAGAAGTAGGCCGGCAGACCCTGCGGGGCACCCAGTTCATACGCGGCCACCGAACCGAGGCTGGGATGGAAACTGACGAAGGCACCGCACCCCACCGGAATCCGCGGCGGAGCGCCGGTCATCATGTAATGGTTGCCCGCCCCGTGATTGCCCTGATCGTGCCGCACCGACCGCACCACGGTGAACTTGTCGGCAATCGACGCCAACCGCGGAAGATGCTGCGAGAACTGCACGCCGGGGATCTTCGTGTCGATGGCCTCAAACTCGCCGCGAATCTCCACCGGCGCCTCAGGTTTGGGATCGAACGTCTCGAAGTGCGAAGGACCGCCGTCCATCCAGATCAAGATGCAGGCCGTTCGGCGCCGATCCGTCCCGGTTTCTTCCGCCGCCTGGGCTCGCCAGCGGAGCAGGTCGGTCAGGCCGCCCAGGCCGAGTGCCCCCAGGCCGAAGTGCAAAGCGTCACGGCGAGAAAAACCCTCACAGTTGCGATGGCTGCTCATGGTCCCGTGTCCTCAGTCCTTAAATAAAAACTCGGGCGTGTTCAACAAGGCCCACAGCAAGTCTTCAGTCGCCTGACGGCGGTTGGCAGCGGTGGCAAACCATTCGCTTCCGATGTGCTGTTCTTCGGCCGTCGGGAACCGGGAGTACACCAGAAGGTAAAGTTGCTCCACGATTTGCTTGGCCGAGAGATCGCTGGCGGCCAGCCGGGCACACCGCCCTTCGTCGCTGGCGATCTTTCGATGCAGGTTCGGGGCATTCATCAAATGCAGCGTTTGCACCATGGTGGTCTCGGTCGTCCGCTCGCACGGCGGATCCTGGTTGGCGTCTGGGCGGCCGAAAGCATCGAGAAACAGCGACTCGACGCGGTGCGACCAGATTTCTGTGGCCCGCGATCCGGCCGGCGAGGCGGTGAATGTCTCCGCCGATTCGGTGATGTCGCTGATGGCGTCGAGCAACACTTCGGCCCGCAACCGCTGGCGATAGTGCCGCGAATAGTTCCGCGTGTCGGCCACGTTGCGATCGGAAGGGAGCGACGAGAGGCCATAGACATGAGACGTCATGATCGTCCGCAGCAGCCGCTTCGTGTCGAAGCTGATTTGCCGGAAATGGTCGGCCAGAGCGGCCAACAAGGCTTCGTTCGAAGCCGGGTTGGTGACGCGCAAATCGTCGACGGGCTCGACCAGGCCGCGGCCCATCAGGTCGGCCCACACCCGATTGACGGCCACCTTGGCGAAGTACGGGTTGTCGGGCGACAGCATCCAGTCGGCAAGCCCTTCGCGCAGGTCGTCTTCGTCCGCGGCGGCGCGGGCGGACCCGAAAAGGGGCTTCGGCGATACCACTTCGCCGGTCGTGGGGTGTGAAACGCTTCCTCGGGGCGCGGCGAACACCATTTCTTCTCCGCCCGAGATGGGCGGAGAAAGACCCGTTCCTTTATGGCCGATGCGGCCGAAGTAGGCCGCGAAGCCGTAAAAATCGTCCTGCCCCCAAGCTTCAAACGGATGATGGTGGCACTTGGCGCATTCCAACCGGATGCCGAGAAAGAGCTGGCTCACGGCGGTAGCAATTTCGGGCGGCTCGCGCCGATCGCGAAAGAGCGTCACGGCGCCGTTGCGCCACGTGCTGCCGCGGGCCGTCACCAACTCGCGCACGAACCGGTCGTAGGGCAGATTGCGGCGAAAGGCATCTCGCAGCCAGGCGTCGAGGCTGAACGTCGCCTTCACCCCCACGCGATAAGCGTTGGGCCGCAAGAGATCGGCCCATTTGTTGGCCCAGAAGTCAGCGTACTCCTCGCGCGCCAGCAGCGCGTCGATCAGTGTCTCGCGCTTCGAGGGGGACGGATCGGCCAGGAAGGCTCGCGCTTCCTCAGACGTGGGGAGCCGGCCGATGACGTCGAGATAGGCCCGACGCAAGAACGTGCCGTCGCTCGCCGGCTCGCTCGGCGTGACGCCCAATTCCTTGAGTTTCACCCAGACGTGTTCGTCGATAAAATTCTTTCGCGGCAGGGCGGCATAGACCGATTCCTCGACCGGCTCGGCCAGCGGAATGAGCGTGTTCCAGGTGGCGATGTGGCCCATGTAGCGGGCCATGATGGCGGCCTCGCCCGGCAGCGCGCCAGCCTTCACTTGGCCCTGCTTGTCGACGGCCACGACCGCGCTTTCGTTCGATTGGAACGTGCTGCTGCGCGTTACGTCGCGCGTCGAACCGTCGGAATAATGCGCGGTTACGGTCAGATTCTCGCTCTGGCCGGCGGCCAGCTTATGTTCGGCGGGCGAGAGCGTGATGCGCACCAGTTCCGGATCGCTGGGCAAGCGACGGGGCATCCCCTGCTCGATCCAGAGGCGAACAAGCTCATACTCTTCGCTCCCCTTGGGCAAACGTTCACCGCCCCCGTGCGGCAGTTCGGCCGCCGCCTTTCGCAACAGCAGGCTTTGTTCGGCCGCCGCTGGAAACACTCGTCGACCGCGGGCGTCTTTGACGATCCGTGCGTAATCGAAATCGGCGTCAAAGCCAAGCAGCGAGAGTTGGAAACCGTTCTGTCCGCGTGACTTCCCGTGGCAGGCCCCCTGATTGCACCCGGCGGCCGTCAATACGGGCAAGACATCGAGTTCGAACGTCACCCGCGGCGGCGTACCACTATCGACGGCTTTCGCGGCGGCGGGGGCCGCGAGCAAGGCGATGGCGCACGATCGGAAAACGAACGAGCGGAGCACGGTTTGTCGGTGCGGGCGGGTTGGTCACAAGTCTTGGTGGGACTTTCACTTTAGCCAAAACGGTCCAAGCGAGCAACTTTGTCAACCCGAGGCCCGAAATTAGTACGCTGCGACATCCGCGCCTTTACCCAGTCGCAGGTTTGGCCAATCCTTCCCACAAGGCAAACGCCCAGGCCGAGGCCGATCTGGCCAAGGCGGTTTGCCTCGAACCTCGCTATACCGGCGACGAGCCTAGCCGATCAGCTCCGGGATCGGCTTGCCGTGATCGACGATCGGCGTCGGGCGACCGTTGAAGTCGCGAATGAACGTGTTCGCCGAGTCGATGCCGAGATGGTGGTAGATCGTGGCCAGGAAATCGCCGGGGCCGCAGATGCGTTCGACGGCGTCCTCGCCGCGCTTGTCGGTGGCGCCGATCACGCGGCCGGTTTGAATGCCGCCGCCGGCCCACAGGTTTGAGAAGGCACGTGGCCAATGATCGCGGCCGGGCTGCTGGGTTCCGGCCGGCGCGCTGGCGTCACCGCCGCCGGTGCTGGCCGCATAACTGATCTTCGGCGTGCGGCCGAACTCGCCCGTCACCACCACCAGCACCCGCTTGTCCAAGCCGCGTTCGTAAATGTCTTCGATCAACGCCGACACCGCCTGGTCGTAGGCTTCCGCGCGGAACCGCATGGCGTCGAACACGTGATGGTTCACGGCGTGGTCGTCCCAATTATGCACGCGTCCGCAAAGCGGTCCGTTCAGGCTCGTGGTCAATACCTCGACGCCCGCCTCGACCAGCCGCCGAGCGAGAAGCAGTTGCTGTCCCCACGCGTTGCGGCCGTAGCGGTCGCGGGTGCGGTCGTCTTCACGGCTGAGGTCGAAGGCTTCCTTCGTTTTGGAATTGGTCAGGAGCGTCATGGCCTGCGTCTCGAACTCGTCGAGCGCCGTGAGTTCACCGGCACGGTCGAACGCCCGATCGAGCAGGTCGAGCTTCTGACGCAGGCTCGAACGCCGTCCCAGTCGCTGCACCTCGGCCGCGTCCGACAGCCCGATGTTCGGCACCGAAAAGCTCGGATTGTTCGGGTCGCCCGTCACGGTGAATGGCGAGTAGGCGTCGCCCAGGTAGGCCGGGCCGTTGTATTCCAGCGGCGGATTGATGCCCACATAAGCCGGCAGCGGATTACGGCGCGGACCTGCCTGCGAGCGAAGATAATTCGTGACCGACATCCAATCGGGGAAACGCGGCTTGGGTTTGTCGCGCGTGTCGGGATCGCCGGACAGGAGCTGCATGGAGCCCGCCGGATGCCCGCCCGCGGTCTGACGCATCGACCGCAGCACCGTAAATCGGTCGGCGATGCTCGCCTGGCGTGGCAACAATTCCGTAAACTGCACGCCTGCCACTTTCGTGGAGATCATGCCAAACGGGCCGCGATATTCGCTGCCGGCGTCCGGTTTGGGATCGTAGCTGTCGATGTGCGAGCATCCGCCCGGCTGCCAGACCATGATCACCGCCGACTTGGCGCTGCCCGCCGCTTCGCTGGCGTAAAGCCGACTTTGGGCGCGAAGCCTGAGAACGCCCGGCAGACTCAGGCTGGCGAAGCCCGCCAGGCCGGCCTGCAAGAACGCCCGGCGACCGTGGCCGCGGCGAGGTCCAGGGCAGTGAAACACGGACGAAGACTGGACGGAACGGCTCATTTCTTCTCCGCTGGCTTGACGCGAATCGCGATCGGTTCGGTAACCACAATATCGACAATATCGGCGGGCTGCGAGGCTCCGGCCGCTTTCGCCGCCTCTACGTCAGAACGGTATTTGGCGACGGCCCCGCCATAAAAGCTGATCACATAGTCGCCGGGCGGCGTCTTCAAGGCGGCCAAATCCAGCACCGCATGAGTGGAGTCTGCGTTCAGCGGCACCGTAAACGGCGGTGTCCGCTCGAAGCCCGCGCCGAACGTGTTGACCGTCATCGTGTTCCCGGAAAACTCACTGCGACGGATTTCGACCAGCGGCACCGTCAGTTTTTGGCCCGCCGTCACTTCCAGCACCTCGCTCGTCGCAGGCGAGATCGTGATCGGAGCCAATTCAAAACCGCTGACGGAAACCGGCACGTCGGCCAAGAGCCGCGGTTGAGGCGTTTCTGCCCAATGATCGCGCACGGGCCACGCCATCGAGGCCAGCCGCACCGGCCGCGTCACGGTAGCGCCATCGATCTGCGCCTTGCCCGTGAATGCCACGGAACGGCGGCCGCGAGGTGCGTCCGGATGGGCCGTCACGAGCATCACGCCGTGCGACTGGCCGGCCGGAATCTTCAACCCCCGCGCCGTCACGCCGTCGGGCAAGTCGTCCATCGTCAATTCGATCTCGCCGTCAAATCCGTCGCGCCGGATGGCGACTACCTCCAAGGCCATCGTCTGCCCACCGCGCAAGGCCATCGGCTTGCTGAGAGCGTTGCGATCGCCGTTGCGCAGTTCCATGTGCAAGGCCCAGGCGACGAGCGCGAAATCGGGCGAGGCCCGGCGAATCACCAGACGATAGACGTTGCGCAAATCGTTGCGCGTGCCGCCGAACAGATCGCTCAGCCGCAAGCGGTGGACGCCGTCTTGTTGGATCGTCAGTTTCCCTAGGATGTCGGACGAGCCGGCGTTGTAGGGCGTTCCGTCGTAGGCGTAATTCGTGCTCGACACTTTCACCGGGCTAGGAATGTCGGTGAACTCCGCGACGTCGGTCACCGTTTCCTGTTCGCCCGGGTTGCCGACGTGCTGGACGACCACATTGGGATCGGTCGGCAGCCCGAAGCGTTCAGACGCGACTTCGACCCACCACTCGTCGCCTTTCTTGGCCTCGAACTCAAACACGTCGACGTCGGCAGCCGGAAAGAAGGCTCCGGCGACGTCGCACGGCAGCGAGATTTTTTGGGCGTGAGCGGGGTCGTCGTTCGGCTCGTTCTCCGCGGTTGCGGGCTGCGCAGCGAGTGCGGGCGGCGGCCAGGAGAAGGAATTCACCGTCGCGGTCGACGGGTGCGGCGCGATCGGCGACCCGGCCGGCACTTCACGCAGCGACAGACGATAGAAATGCGTCGCCCCGCCGTTGTACATCAAATCGTGGATCTTGATCACATACTTGCCGTCGTCGGGCACGCTGAAATCGAGCACGCCTCCCTGGCGTTCCACCGCCAGGTCGCGTCCCTGGGCATCGGCCACGATCAGCACCGGCGCGAGCTTCGAGTCGATGCCCTTGGCGGCGCATTCGATGGCCACCCGCTGTCCCTTTCGCCCGGCGAAGAAATAGTGATCGATCGACCGCGGGCTGGCCGAAGCGTTGCACAGCGAGTTGACTTGCAGTTCCATCGCCGTTTGCAGTGACGTGTTCGGCTTCGCGCGGACCAGTTCTTCGAGCGTGCCGACGGAAAACGCCCGCGAAGAGGAGAAACCCAGCCGGGTCATCATGCGGGCTTCGTACAGGCCGGGCGGGCAGTCGGGGGCGATCGAGACCAGGTACTTGTTCGCTTCGGGCTTGCCCGTGGCGTCGACCTTCGGCGCGGCCGTGATCCGCGGATCGGAAAAGACCAGCTCGTCGGGATTGTCGAGACTCTCGCCCCCGATCGTGACTTCGACCTGCGTGCCCGCTTTGCCTCCCATAGGCATTGTGGTCAACAATCTCGGAGCCGGCAGCCCGACCGATTGGGCGAAGGCCGAATTCCCTGCCGCCGTCGCAAGCGACGCGAAAACAACCATAGCCATTGCGGTTGGGGATCGTCTCTGGTTATTCGCCATCGTTTTGTCTAGTGGTTGAACAGAAACTCTTTGGTGTTAATCAACGCCCAAAGCAGATCCTGAAGATTCTCGCGAGCGGCGCCCTGGGCGTCGACCGGTTTGCCGTCGGAACCGACGCGCGGCTCCGCCAGATAGTCTTCGGCAATTTGCACCTCCTCCGGGCGAGGCTCGCGGGCAAACGCGGCCAGGTACAACTCGCGCACCTTCTGCTCGACCGGGCCGCCCGACTGCGCCAACCGCTGGGCGCGGCCGTTCGCGTCGGCCAGCTTCGACTTGATGTCCGAGGCGTTGATCAGGTGCAGGCTCTGCGCCAGGCTCGACGATTGCACCCGCTCGCACTCGCAAACGCTCTCGCCTTCCGGCCGCCCGAACACCTTGAGAAACGGAATCGAGCGGTTGTAGCTGTTGTCGGGCAAAGCGACCGCTCGCGTGCCGGGCGGCAGGTTGGCAAAATCTGTCTTCGTGCCCGCCAGGTGGTCAATGGCGTCGAGCATCGCCTCCGCCGGCAGCCGCCGCGGATAAAACCGCGAATAGTTCTGCGTGTCGGCCACGTTGAATTCGTTCGGCGTGGCGCTCAACTGATAGACGCTTGAGCCGGCAATCACGCGCACGAGCGCCTTCAGATCGAACCCGCTGGCGATGAAATGCCGCTCCAGCGCAGCCAGCAAGGCGGGGTTGGTCGGCGGGTTGGTATCGCGGATGTCGTCTTCCGGCTCGACGAGCCCGCGGCCGAAAAAGTGCTTCCAATAGCGGTTCACCAAGGCCCTGGCGAAAAACGGGTTGTGCTCGGCGCTCATCCAGTCGGCCAGCCGCAGACGTGGGTCTTCGTCGGGGGTGATAGGCGGCATGGCGTCGCCCAGGGCAGCCGGCTTCAGCGACGCGCCGGTCTTCACGTTCGTCGCCGCGGCCGCCCCTCGGCGGTGAAAGATCATCACTTCGGCGCGCGGGGCCCCCGAACTGTTTTCGGGCTTGCGACCGATACGCGTGAAGAACGCCGTCAGCGCGTAATAGTCGTCCTGGCTCCAACGCTCGAACGGATGATGGTGGCACTGGGCGCATTGCACCCGCACGCCCAGAAAAAGCTGGGCCACGTCCTCGACCTGTTGTTTCGGCTCGGTGACTCGCCCATACCAGGCCACCGGCGGATTGCCCGAGACCGAGCCGGTGGCCGCCAACAGCTCGCGCACGAACTGATTGTAGGGCTTATTGGCGAGCAGACTGTCGCGCACCCAGGCATGGAACGCGAAGTTGCCTGGCTGGTCGCTTTCGACGTCGCGGCGGTTTTTCAACAGCGCTGTCCATTTGTTGGCAAAGTAATCGGCGTAATCAGGAGTCGCCAACAGCGCGTCGATGGCCTTCTCGCGCTTGTCGTGATCGCTGCTGGCCGCGAACGTCGTCGCCTCTTCTTCGGTCGGCAGACGCCCGGCGACGTCAAGCGTAACGCGGCGCAGAAACGTGGCGTCGTCGCAGACGGGAGAGGGTGGAATGCCCAGTTCCTTCAAATTGGCGAACACGTGCTCGTCGACGAAGTTCTTCGCCGGGGGCAGGTTCTCGACCGGCGCTCCCAAGGGCACCGAGACGCTATACACGGCGACCCGCCCCTGATAGCGCACCATGATGGCCACGTTGCCCGAAATGTCGTGAATGTTTACGAGCCCGCGGTCTTCAACTTCGGCCATCGCCGTGTTGTTCGACTCATACAGCGCCAGCCCGGTCACATCGCGGATGCTGCCGTCGTTGTAGTGGGCGAGCGCCTTGAGTTGCTGCCGCCCGCCACGGGCAACCGTCCCTCGTGCCGGCTGCACCTCGAACGATTCAAACTGCGGCTCGTCGTCCATGGCCCAGGGCGCGCCCTGAGCGATCCATTGGCGCAGCAGCGCGTAGCCTTCCGACGACGGATCGAGCCGCCGTCCGCCGCCATGCGGAACCTGGGCCGAGGCTTTCAACAGAATCAGGCTGTGATCGGGGGCGGCGAACGACAACCTTCGCCCGCGGGCCTTCTTGACGAGTTGCTCGTAGTCATCGAGCGGCTCGAAGCCCAGCAGCGAGAGTTGAAATCCGTTCTGCCCGTTGCCAGCCTTCGCGTGGCAAACTCCGGCGTTACAACCCGCCTTGGTCAAAAGCGGCACGATCTCGTTCCTGAAGCTCACCGGACGCTCGGCCGCATCGGACGACGCCGCGGCCAGAAGCGCGAAGCAACAAACGGCGAGCAACGAGAGAATTTGCGGCGAGAACCGATGTCGCGAGCGACATTCAGGGCGGGGAAGCATCATGACCGCGGTAGGCCCGAGTTCCGTATTGTAAGGCGGGATGTTCAGGCGGGCGTTCGACTTGGGGCTTTTACATTAGAACACCTGTCGCTAAGAAAAGCCAGCTTAAACGGGGGCATGGCGCATGCCACCGCTTGACTTGGCGTCGGCATCTTGTTGTCTGCCACCGGGCAGGCAGGATGCCCGTGCCACGACGCCTATTCTTCTTCTCCTGGCGTCTCTGTGGTTTCCCTACCGGACTAGATGAGAAATGAGTCTGGCGGTCCCTAGTTCGACCTCGCTGACTTTGGCGGTCGCTGCGACTTCTCCGTTTATTCGCCCTGGCGCCCCCTTTTCGCGAGCGATTGCCCATACCACTGCGACCTGAGTTCGAGCTGCGGTCGATAATGGGACAGGGATCGGTCGCGCGATCGCGTGGCACTCGGTGGTCGAAAGTTCTTCGAGCGGATCAAACCGTGCATCGTGTCTGTTTCCTGCGCAGTGGCTCGGCCGTTTTCGTGATGCTGATCGCCGTGCTCTCGCAGGTGCCCAGGGCGGAAGCCCAGAACGGCGTGGGGCGACTCCCGCCGACGTCCCAGGCATCAAGCGGCCCGTTCCTTGCCCGCAACCGTCCGGTCGAAAGGTTGCCCGCGGTGCCCACACCGCCGCGTGACGACATGGCCCGCGTTTATGCGCCTTCGGCGACCCTCGCCGCCTTCAGTCGCCGGCAGCCCGATGCCCCCGCCGGACAAGTCGAGCCCGACCGAACCCGTACGTCTGGTAGCGACGCGGAGGATGAAGAACCGTGGCCCAATATCGCCGAGCCTGGTCCGGATATGGGCGACTTCCCCAACAGCGCGTTCACCCTGCCGAAAGGGGGCGTCCAGTTCGAATTTTCGCCCGTCACCCTCCTGAAAGCCGACCGCCACAATCCGGCTGCGTACGGCGCGCCCTTCCTGTTGCGTTACGGCGCCACCGATGACGTCGAGCTGCGCCTGATCGGCTTCGGGTTGGTCAACATCGGCGGTCATAGCCCCAGCACGGGCTTCGCGTCGCCCCAGCTCGACATGAAGGTCCATCTGTGGAACGCCCGCAAGCAGGGGTGGCTACCGGCCGCATCTCTGGAAGTCTATGTCACGACGACCTGGGGAAGTCCGCAGTTCAACTCTGGCTGGCAACCGTCGATCAACATGAACTTCGACCGGCCGCTCACCAAGAGACTGAACCTTGAATGGACGGTGGGTTACAGCGGCGTGCAGCGGGCGGTGGACATTAGAACCGGAGAGATCTTCGTCCCGCGTTTCGGCTTCGTGGTGCCCGGCCTGCACCGCAAGATCGACGTCAACCGTGATCTATTCTCCATCTCGTGGGCCTTCGAGTATCGGGTCTCGGATCGGCTGGACTTCTTCTTCCACGGCGCCCACAACGGGGCGATCGCCGTGAAACTGGGAGAAGGCGACATCATCGGCCAGGGAATCTTCTGGAAGTTCTCGCGGAGGCTGGTGGGGTTCGCCTCGATCGACCAGGGCCTGACGCCCAACATGCCTCCGGTGGCCGGCCAGTTGGGGTTCGCCTACGCGCTCTAGCGACGATGGTGCACAGGCTTTTATCGGGACCGTTAATCATCGGTTCAAACAAAGGCCAGTCGCCCCGACTGCGAGCAACGTCAAATCGCGTGCTTAGTTGTGAGGGCGACGGGCGATTGGCTGCGGCATCGCGGCGAGAGCGTCGGAGCTACTCAGAGGCAAGCGGCGATGGCCGCCTGCCCCAGCGAAATACCGCCGTCGTTGACCGGCACGGCGCCGTTGGTGATCGACCGGACGGGCAGCAGACTTGCAAGGCGCCGGCTAACGAGTTCCCACAGCAGATCGTTCTGAAACACGCCGCCCGAAAAGGCGACGAGCCGGACGCCATGCTGGCGTGAAAGCGACTCGATCGTTTCGACCGTGGCGTCGGCCAAGGCGGCATGGAAGGCGGCGGCGATTTCGGACGGATCGCGACCAGCGATCCGGTCGGCAAGGATCGCCTTGAACAGCGGCCGCGGATCAAGATCGGCAAACGGGTAGGCCGGCTGCGACGCGGCTCGACGCGCCTGATGCTCCAGCCAGATCGCGGCTTGCCCCTCGAACGTCGCTTCGCGAGTGAAGCCGGCCAACGCGGCCACGGCGTCGAACAACCGGCCCATCGAGCTGGACACGTGGCACCGCACGTCCTTGGCAACCATGCTCAAGGCCGAATCAAACCGCCGGGGAAAAAAGAACGGCGGGCGCCCCAGATCGGGCAACTCGCCCAGGTCCGCCAGGTAGGCGGCCGCCGCCTGCACCGGGAAACGGGCCGCGGCGTCGCCGCCCGGCATGCGCACCGGCCGCAGCGACGCGACTCGCTCGAAGCCACCTCGGGCGCTGCCCACAAAAAACTCGCCTCCCCAGATCGTGCCGTCGATGCCATAGCCGGTGCCGTCGAAGGCCACGCCGACGGCCGGTTCGTCGAGCAGATCGTGTTCGGCCATCACGCTGGCGATGTGCGCCTGGTGGTGCTGCACGGCGACGCGGCGCGCGGCCGGGAGGTTCGCGGCGAAACGGGTCGACGCAAACTGGGGGTGCAGGTCGTGTACGAGAGTAAGTCGGCCGCAATCGACGTCATACATCGACAGCAGGTCGCGAATCGTTTCTTCAAACGCCAGGCTCGTCTCGAAATCGTCCAGGTCGCCGAGGTGTTGGCTGACGAGCGCCTGTCCGTCGACGACGAGCGTGATCGTGTTCTTCAAGTCGGCCCCCAGCGCCAGGATCGGGTCGTTGCAGGGGAGCCGGCAGACAGACGCCGGGGCGTAACCGCGCGAGCGGCGGACCATGAAAGGCCGCCCGTCGCGCACGGCCACGACCGAATCGTCGACGCGCCGCGCGATCGGGCGCTCGCCGATCAAAAATGCGTCGGCAATGTTCGCCAGCCGCGCCCGCGCGTCGTCGTCGCGGTAGGCGATCGGCTCGCTCGATCTGTTGGCGCTGGTGAGCACAAGGACGTCCGCAGCTCCGGCGTCGAACAGCAAATGGTGCAACGGCGCGTAGGGCAGCATGATGCCCAGCGAGTCGTTGTCGGGTGCCACCAGCGGCAACTCGGCCCGCGCCGGCGCGAGCACGATCGGCCGGGCCCGGTCGAGTAACAACCGCTCGTGATCTTCGGTCAATTTCACCAGCCGCCGCGCCGCTTCGAGGTCGCGGGCCATCAAGGCGAACGGTTTTTCTTTGCGGTATTTCCGCTCGCGTAGGGCCGCCAGCGCCTTCGTGTTCGCCGCGTCGCACGCCAGATGGTAGCCGCCGATCCCCTTCACCGCGAGAATGCCCCCCGACCTGACCACATCTACCGCGCGGGCGATGGCCGCCTCGCTGCCTCGAATCGACGCAGCTCCTTCGATCAATTCGTACCCCGGTCCGCAAACGTTGCAAGCGGTCGGTTGCGCGTGGTAGCGACGGTCGAGCGGATCTTCATATTCCCGCCGGCAGGTCGGGCATAGCTCCCAGGCGGCCATCGTGGTGTTGGCCCGGTCGTAAGGGAGGCGGCGGATGATCGAGTAACGCGGTCCGCAGTTGGTGCAGTTGACGTACGGATACTGATGGCGGCGGTCGGCTGGGTCGCGCAGTTCTGCGAGGCACTCTGCACAAAGGGCCAGGTCGGGCGAGATGCGCACTGTCGGTGCCGAGTCGCGCTGGCTTGTACGAATCTGGAAGTCGTCAAAACCTTCGAGAGCGACCTCCTGCACTGTAAACTCGGCGATTGCCGCGGCCGGCGGCGGATTGATTCGTAATTCATTCACGAAGGCGTCCAGAGCGCCCAAAGGACCCTCGGCGTGGACCTCGACGCCCGTAGCGTCGTTGAGCACCCAGCCCGTGACGCCGTGATTGTGCGCGATGCGATACACAAACGGCCGGAAACCGACCCCCTGAACGACGCCGCGAAGCGTAACACGGCGGGCCGTGCGCGGCTCAGGAGACATGAGCGTCATCCAGCGCCAATCGCAGCACGTGGTAGATCGAGGCCTGCACTTCCTGGATGCGCGGGATGTAGTCGCTGCGGACGATGAGCGCGTAATCGACCAGCCCGTCGCGCACGAAGTCGCCGCCGTCATATCCGGCCAGCCCGACGGTGAGCATCCCCTGCTTGCGAGCCTCGCGCAGCGCCAACGCCAGGTTTCTTGATTTGCCACTGGTCGAAATGGCGATCGCTACGTCGTGTGGCCGCCCGTTCGCGATAAGCTGGCGTTGGAACACCAGCTCCGTCCCGACGTCGTTGGCGATGGCGCTGAGGTTGGCCGGTTCCATGCTCAGCGACACGGCGGGCAGCGGCGACAAACCGGCGGGAGGAGCCAGACAGTCGAGCACCAGGTCGTTCGCGTCGGTCGCCGAGCCGCCGTTGCCGAAGGCGAGAATCGTGCCGCCCGCGGCGAGGCGATCGCGAACGGCCCCGGCCGCCTCGGCCAGCACGTGGGCCTGCTCGCCGGCAAAATGTGTTCGCAATCGCTCGTCTTCAGCCCCCTTCTGGCGAATCGACGTGGCCGCGTCGTTGAGCGTGTCCACACTCGTTTCGGTCCCTTGTTGGGACAAGAACGGATAGAGGAAGGAGGCGGCACCCATGTCTTCGCCGCCGCTCTGCTGATCGAGAAAGACGTGCACCGTTTCCCACAGCGTGTGGTACATCAGCTCGGTCAGCTCCTGATGGATGAACGGATCGTCCGAGGCCGCCGACAACTTGTCGTCCCCCAGCATACCCGGCCAGAGGCAGACCAAGGCGCCGCGCGCCGCCATCTCGCGCATCAATTCGTCAAGCTGCGCATCGCCCTGCGGCGGAGCGAATCCCATGACGATGTCCTTGGGTCGGGCCAGCGTCTGGAGCATCGGCCGCGGGGCGAGCGAAAGATCGAGGGCCGGCAACGCCCGTTTTCCCACGATCACCGGATGGACGAACTCGACGGAGACATGCTGAGCGTCGGTGACGTACGGGCCAACACCGACCGCCAGTAAGCGGCCGCCTTGCCGAAATCGCTCCGCCATCTGGCGACAGACTCGTGCCAGCGACTCGCTATGGCGGGGAATATATTCGGCCGACAGTCGATTTCGCAGCGCAAACTGCGATCGCACGAGAGAAACAAGCTCGTCACATTCGCTCCGGCCGGACATGGGAGTGACCTCAATCCGATTGTACACCTGGCGTTCGTCGCGCCGCCGCGTGCCGAGTCATCTCCACGCCGCAATCGCGCGGCACTCCTCGACCTAGCAGATCCGCGGCAGCGGGTCGCCGATCAGCATGTCGACGACGCGGACGCCGCCGAAGGACGATTTGGCCAGGACGCGCGCCGATGGGGTCGCCCCGATTTCGCCCAGGATGCAGGCCCGCTCGCCGCCCGGCGCGCGACGCAAGGCGTCCAGAGCGGCATCCGCCGCGTCGGCGGCCACCACGGCCACGAACTGCCCTTCGTTGGCCACGTGCAGCGGATCGACGCCCAACAACTCGCACGCCCCGCGCACTTCGTCGTCCAGCGGCACAGCTCCCTCGTCGATCGTCACGGCCACGCCCGCCTCGCGGGCCAGTTCGTTGAGCACGGTGGCGACGCCCCCGCGCGTGGCGTCGCGCATCCATTTGATGTTCGTACCGGCCCTTTCCAGCAGGGCGTCGGTCAGTCCCAGCAGCGAGCGCGTATCAGAACGGATGTCGGCCTCGATCTCCAGTTCGGCCCGAGCCAGCATGATGGCCATGCCGTGGTTGCCGATCGGTCCGGAGACGAGAACCCGGTCTCCCGGCCCGACGCGGGAAATCTGCAAATCGCCGCGAGGATCGATCACGCCCACGCCAGTCGTCGAGATGTACATGCCGTCGGCCCGGCCGTGCTCGACCACTTTCGTGTCACCCGAGACAACGTCGACGCCCGCCCGCCGCGCCGCCTGGGCCATCGCCTCGACTTCGCGGCGCAGTACGTCGGCCGGCAAGCCCGCCTCGAGGATGAAAGCGGCCGCGATCCCCACGGGCCGCGCGCCCGAAACGGCCAGGTCGTTCACCGTGCCGTTGATTGCCAGCTCGCCGATCGAGCCGCCGGGAAACTGTAATGGCTGCACCACGAAGCTATCAACCGTAACCGCCAGTCGGCCCGACAGGGGCGGCAGGGTGGCGGCGTCCGACAAAGCATCGAGCGATGGGTTCGAGAAAAGAGGACGGAACAGGCCCTCGACGAGCCGTCGCGATGCTTCGCCCCCCGCCCCGTGTGCCATAAAGATTTGTTTGTCCCGGAAGGCGACGTTTGGGGAGTTTTGCATGCGATGCGCTTCGTGACGATGGGGGAGAAATGAAAATGAAAAATAAAATGTCGCCTGGCCTCGACAAGATAGTGACAGGAAACAGCCAGGCGTTACCGTTTGACCAGCGCGTTGGGCCGCGCCTTTCGGAAGGCTTCGACCGCTTCGTCGCTGATTGGCGTCGCCGTGACGGCGTTTGCTCATGGGCGCGCCGTCTTTCTACGTTGCGCCACACGCGGGGCCCGGTCAACCTGAAATGACGCGCAGGCTGATCCCCGCATATTTGAAATGGGCTGCGCACGCCCCCTCGGACGAGACCATCAGGGCGCCGATCGGATGTTCCGGCGTGCATTCCTTGCCGAACAGCTTGCACTCGTGAGGCTTGAGCACCCCCTTGAGCACCTCGCCGCACTGGGCCGCCTTCGGATCGGCCACACAGACGCCCCGAATGGGCATCACCTTCTCTGCATCCCAGGCGGCGTATTTCTCGCGGACGCGCAAGGCCGACTGCGAAATGAAACCCAGTCCCCGCCACTCGAAGTGCGGCCGGATCTCAAATACTTCGGCCAGCACCGCCAGCGCCGCCTTGTTGCCGTGCCACGGCACGACGCGGCCGTACTGGTTCTCGACCTTGCTCTGACGGGCACGCAACTGCCGCAGGATCATCACCAGCGATTGCAATATGTCGGCCGGCTCAAAGCCCGAGACCACGATCGGACAGCCATAATCGCGGGCGATGAATTCAAACGGCCGGCAGCCGATCACGGTCGAAACGTGTCCCGGACCGATAAAACCGTCGAGCCGCATGTCGGGCGATTCAAGGATGGCCCAGATGGCGGGCAGGATCGTCACGTGGTTGGAGAAGACGGCAAAATTGCTCACGCCCAGCTCGCGTGCCTTGAGCAGTGTCAGAGCCGTGGACGGGGCAGTCGTCTCGAAGCCGATGGCGAAAAAAATCACCCGCCGGTCGGGATGCTGCTGGGCGATGCGCAGCGCGTCGAGGGGCGAATAGACGATCCGCACGTCGGCGCCGCGTGCCTTGCTCTCCAGCGGACTCCCCTTCGAGCCGGGAACGCGCATCATGTCGCCGAAGGCCGTGAAGATCACATTCGGATCGTTGGCCAGGTCGAGGCCGTCGTCGATGCGGCCCATCGGCAGCACGCAGACCGGGCAACCGGGGCCGTGGATCAGTTCCACCTCGGGCGGCAGCAATTCTTTCAGCCCGAAGCGAAAGATCGAATGCGTGTGTCCGCCGCAGACCTCCATGATGCGGTACTCGCGGCCGCGTTCCACCAGCGAGCGGATTTCGCCGAGCGCGTTGCGCAACAAGTGCGGGTCACGGAATTCATCGACATACTTCATGGCTGCGGGGCGAACGGCTTAGTGGTTGAGGTTTCTCTCGCGGCCATACGCCGCGAACGGGGTTGCGGAGGCTAACCCAACGCGCCACCGCCTCGAAGTTCCTCTTCGGCCGCGTCCGCCTCGCCCAACTGGCGGAGGATCTCCAACTGATCGGCCGCCTGTTCTTCACTGATCTTGCTCATGGCGAAGCCGACGTGGACGAGCACCCAATCGCCAATTCCCGGCGGGTCGTCCTCGAGCAACTGCATGCTCACCTTGCGGCGCACGCCCATGATGTCGACGGTGGCCATGCCGCTCTCGTCGCCGGCAAGGTGACTCACTTGAGCGGGGATGGCCAGGCACATGATCGGGGCTCCGCGAAAGGAGAGGGGCTAACCCGATTGTTGACCATTCAAAGAAGTTGTCAACGGTGCGCTGCGCTCGTAGCGCCCCGGTTCATGCTTGCGCCTTCAGTAGCTCCAGCTTCGCGAATTCACCGCGAAGCACTTCCCGCGAGGGACAGCCGAGCCAATCCAGCAACCCCGCGTAGACCGAGCGGAAGTCGGTGTTGTAGATCAAGTCGCCGTCGCCCAGTTGCTCCAGGCTAGGATATTTGCCGAGCAGTCCGCCTTTCACCGGCGACCCGACGACGAACACCGAGCTGGCCGCGCCATGGTCGGTGCCGCGGCTGGCGTTCTCGTCGACGCGGCGGCCAAATTCGCTGAACACCAGCAACACCACGCGGTCGGCCTTCTTCAGCTCGGTCAGGTCCCGGTCGAAAGCGGAGAGGGCCTCGGAGAGCTGCCCTAGAAGCTCGGCGTGGGTATCGGCCTGCTCGGCGTGGGTGTCGTAGCCGTCTTGCGAGGCGAAAAGGACGCGCACGCCGAGATCGGCGTTGATGATCTCGGCCGCCTGACGCAACTGGCCGCCCAACGGCGTGTCGGGATAGTCGGTCGAAGAACGGTAGCGCGAGGCCGCGTCTTTTAGTCGCTCAGCCGCCCGGTAGACCGTCTCGGCCTGCCGCTGCATGAAATCAACCGGGCCGGCACCGCCCGAACCCTTGGGATCGCGGAAAGAGGTCGCCAGCTTGCGCACGAGCGCCTCCCGGGGGGACGCGCCTTCGGTCCCCAGGGCGATCGATTGCAGTTGTGCGACGACGGGCACCGCCACCTTGTCGGCCCGCAACGCCTGAGGCAACGAACTGGTGAGGGACAAGCCCGCGAACGGGGTGTCGTTGGCGCCAGGCGCCGTGTCGAGCAGGCGGCCGAGCCAGCCGGCCGTGGGCGGCTGTTTCTGGGTGCTGGCGGTATGCCAGATCTCCATCGAGCGGAAGTGAGACCGATCCGGCTCCGGATAGCCCACGCCCTGGACCACGGCCACTCGCCCGTCGCGAAACAGCTCGCCCAGCGCGGCCATGCGGGGATGCAGGCCAAGCTGGTCCGACAACCGCACGACCTGGTCTTTGGCAATGCCGAGCGTCGGCCGGTTCTTGTAGTAGAGCGAATTCTCAAACGGTACGACCGTGTTCAGTCCGTCGTTCCCCCCGGCCAGTTCCACGACAACCAGCACATGCTCATTTCGGTCGGCGCCGGCCGACAGCTCGGCCGCCCGGGCCAACAGGGGCGACACGCCGCCGGCGAGCGACACGAAAGAGAGGCCGGCGGTCGTCTGCAAAAATGCGCGTCGAGAGTACATGTTCGTCGTACCTCCTCCAGAATTCCTACCAGGCGTGGTATTCGGGCAGGCTGAGCATCACGGCCAGGGCCTGCCGTGTCTTGTCCGTGCGAAAGCCTTCGTCGTCGCGGAAGACGTCGGCGTTGGGGCCTTCTTCGGTTTTGACCAGAAACTCGGCTACTTCACGGCGAGCCTCGTCGGCCAGCTCGCCCTGGAACAAGACCTCGGCCAGCCGATCGACCACGGACTTGGGCTCGTTCAGGTGAGCAGGGACGATCGCTTCCAACGGCAGGTGGGGACCATAGGCGTTCTCGCTATACAGAATCGAAACTCCCTGAGCAAACGCCAGCCGGGCTGGCCAGGTGCTGGAGTTGATCCAGGTCTGTTCGCCGTCCCAGCCTTTCACGTTGGGAGGCGCGAGCAGTTCCTGGCCCATCGCCTGAATGTGGTTGTTCAAGTCGGCTGCCGGCATCCGCGCGCCGAGCGCGCGCACCGTCCCGACGACAAACTCCACGGGGCTGGCGATCCGCCGCCGATAACACTCCTCACCGTAAAACCAGGCCGAAAGGAAGAGTTCCCGCAGGAACCATTTGATGTCGAGCTGCGTCTGATCCAAGAGGCGGCCCGCTTCGGCTATCGCCTCTTCACTCGGCTGCGGTGCGGCGAAGAACCTCAAGAGCTTACCCGCGATGAACCGAGACGTGGCCGGTTGCTGCATGAGGATGTCGATCACGTCCTGACCGTCGAAGCGGCCCGACTTGCCGAGAAAACTTTTGCGGTCGAAGTCGTGGTCGTCGGGGTGAAACACAAACTCGCTCGCTGCGCGGTGCCAGCCGGTGAAAGCGCGGGCCGCTTCCAGCACGTCGTTTTCGGTATAGTTTCCGATACCGCAGGTAAATAGCTCCATCAGCTCGCGGGCGAAATTCTCGTTGGGATGTTCTCGCGTGCTCGATTCTCCGTCGAGCCAGACGAGCATCGCCGGATCGCGGGCCATGGCCTGCACCAGCTCGCGAAAGTTTCCCCACGCCAGGCGGCGCAAGGTGTCGATCTGCCGCCGCATCAACTCGCCGTCTTCAACTTTATGGACGCTGGTAGCGAAATGGCCGTGCCAGAACAGGGTCAGCTTTTCCCGCAACGGCGAAGCGGTTTTCACCATGCGGTGCAGCCACCAGGACTGCACTTGAAACGGATCGGCGACGTTGAGCAGGCTGCCGGCCACCGAGTCGAATGCCTGCTGAAAGGCGGCTTCTTGCTCGCTGTCGTCGGCGAGCAGTTTTTCGACGGTGGCCTCAAGGCCCTGCTCGATGGCCTGATCAAGCTCGGCCTCTGTGGGCGCAAACCCGGCCCGACGCAACAGATGGGCCGCCTTGCGCCGATCGAACTCAACGCCAGCGGTTGACAACGGAGCGAAAAAGGCCGCGGCCATCGTGCACCCCGATCTAAGCAGAGCAAAGGGAGGTTCTTCGCCCAATATGCACCTCAGGCACGACGCTTGCAACAGACCCCCGGTGCAGGCGTCCCGCGTGCATCGAGGATGCTCTGCGCGCAAATCGGGAGAAGGGGGTTCGGGTTGCCCCTGATATCCAACGCGGCTAACATCGCGAACAAGCGTCCTGACAAGGAGGAATACTCATGGTCCGCATGCGGCCATTTTTATTGTCACTTGCGTTTTGCGTTGCGGCGATTTTCGCCAGTTCGCCTGGCGTGGCCGCCGAATCGCGTGAAGAAAACCCGGTGTACCACGAACTCGTCGGGCGGGGGATCGCCGTCGGCGATACGTTCGTAAAGCTGCCCGAACCCTCCCTGTCTCTGGAGGCCGACGCCAAGGAGCAGACGGAAGTCATCCGTCGCGTCTCCGGAAAGAAATACGACTACGATCAGTTCGTTCGCAAATCGCCGGTCGCGCCCTTCATGCTCGAGATCAAGACGATCGGCGCCGAGGGGGGTGATCGCGTCCAGAAGGTCGATCTCTGGTTCGTCGCCTATGGCAAGCTCGAGGCCGTGACCAACGAGGAGATGCTCGATCAGCTCATCGGGGGCGGATCGCGGTCGGAAAAAGGAGAATCGGAATCGCTCACGGAGGAGGAGCTTCAACAGCGCGACCTGAAGGTCGAATCGTCCGACGAGCGGCGCGAGTCGTACCATCGCACCAACGCCCCTCTGCTCGATAAGGTGCAAATCAGCGGCATCGGCCATGGCCTGACCACTCGCACGTCGACCAGCGTCCTGGCCGCGTCGGTGCTCGACCCACGGTTTGCCGACGATCCCAAGTATCCGAACCGCTGGCGGCCCATCCTCCGCGACCCGTCGGGCAAGACGAAGTTCGGCGAGCCCGAGCCGTATGCGGGATTCGGCGGCTATTGCCAGGTCGTCGCCCTCAAGGAACCGAAGGGGGCCCTCTTCTTCGAGTGCCACATGGCGATCAACGAACCGCACGGCTGGTTCAACGGCGAAAACCTGCTGCGATCGAAGCTGCCGATCGTCATGAACGACAACGTCCGCACGCTCCGCCGCAAGCTGGCCAAATGAGTCCTGCCTAAGGTCGCGCCCAAGGGGCGTTCTTTCGCCGAGCGAAAGACGACTTCGGCCTTGGTCTCAATCAGCGCCTAGCCAACCACATCCGTCGACGGCCGAACCGGCTCGGCAGGGTCGGCGCTGTGGACCAAAGCCACGATTTGAACGCGGACGGCTTCCGGCAGCGTCGGCCAGGCGGCTTCAACCTCCGCGAGTCCTTGCTCGGCCGAATCCGCCGCCGGCCCACCGGAGGCACTCCCAGCCACGGAGAACAAGCGCAGACCGAAGATGAATCGCAACGGCAGCAGGTTGAGCAGAAGAATCGCCACCAGAGCGAATTCAAACAGAAGGAGATGCGCAAACTCAGCACCGAGAAAATAGACCACGATGACGCCTTCCGCGATCAGCGACGCTGCCGACACGGTAGCCGCTACCAGCCAGACCTTGACCGATGGTCGCGATATGACGCTCACGAGCGCGATCGGCAGGGAGTTGAACAGGGCGAATCCCCCGCCCAACGCGGCGGTGGGGAGAAACTCACGAGGCAACCACTGCGCGTATCCCAGCAGCAAGGCGAAGGCCGTGACGATGTTGATGCAGTCGACCAACCCTAGTTGCATCCGGTCGTGAGATCGTCTGGCGTGATACGCCTCGTCGAAATCAACCCGCCAGGCCAATAACAATCGCAGAGGCAAGAGAATCGCGTACGTCGCCAGGACAATCGTTCCGCCCAACGGCGCCAGAATCAGGACTCCCTGCGATGCGGCAATCGACATCGAAGCGGCCAGCACCCCGGCGGCGGTCGCGGCAGCAACAACGAGGCCGCGCAGGGCGGCATGGAGTCCGCCGAACGCCATCCAAAACCCCATCAAGAAGGTCTGGCCCAGCAGGATCCCAACCCAAAGGAGAGTCGCCGTTTCACCATCGGGCTTGAAAGCAAAACGATCGAGGGCGATGTTGAGCGACACCAGCAATATGAGGAAGCCCGTGTGGCCCCTGCGCCACCAACGGCGCATGCTTCCGACGGTAACCACCGCTCGTCCCTCCGGCTCGACGCGTTACGGCGCAAGTGTACGTGGGCCCAGCCGTCGGTGAAAGCCGTCGATGGGCTCTGTCAGTTCCCGGCGCCTCGTTCGCCCCCACCGCGGCCTGTCAACAACTCAAGCTCCGGCGCGCGCAGCAACCAGCTCACGGCCGCAAAACCCAGCCCGGCGGCGGCGATCGGCAGAAACACGTCGGCCAACTCGGCGCCCAGATTCGCTCCACGCGGTGTAAGCCACAGCACGCCGCCGCCCGCGGCCAGCATCGCGGCGGTTGCGAATAGAGTCGTGCGAAGGGTCGCGGCCAACTCGTCCCAACGCAGTCCGCCAAACCGCCTGGCGAACAACGCCACGAGCAGACCGAGCTGCAAGATGGCGGAAAGCGAGGTCGACAGCGCCAAGCCGGCCTCGGCCATCGGCCAGACGAGCGCCAGATTGAGGGCCAGATTGGCCGCCATCGCCGCCAGGCCCGCTTTGACCGGCGTGCGCTGATCGGCCAGCGCATAGAAGCCTCGCACGACAACGGGGAGCGCGCAGAAGGCCCACACGCCCAGGCCGTAGCAGGCGATCATCCTCGCCACGCGAGCTGCGTCGTCCGCGGTGAACTCGCCGTGTTCAAACAACAGCCGGGCCAGCGGATCGCTCAACAGCACCAGCCCCGCGCCTGCCGGCACCCCCAGAAACAAAACCAGCCGCAAGCCGAGCGTCAGATCTTCGGCCAGTCGGTCGTGTTCGCCGCGTGCCGCGTGCCGGCTGAGTGCCGGAAAGATCACCGTCGCCACGGCCATTCCCAACAGCCCGAGCGGGAACTGGTAGAGCCGCTCGCCGTAATAGATGGCCGCGACGGCGCCGCGCTGCATGGGATAGGGTATCGCTTGATCGAGCCAGCCGATGTTCTGACTGCCGTCCCCCGGGGCCGCCAGGGCCCAGGCCAGCAGGCTGTCGCAGAGCGTGTTGATCTGCGTCACGGCCAGTCCCAGTACCATGGGTGCCAATGACGCCACGATCTCCCAGACGGCTTGCCGGCTCGCCTGCCACTGGTAATCGAAGCGAAAGCCAAGCGACCACAGGATGGGCACCTGCGAGACAAGTTGCAGCACGCCGGCCACCAGCACCGACACCGCCAGAATGTAGGCCTGCGTCTCCTTCTCCAGCGCGAAATGCGGGGCCACGAACCACACGGCCACCAGCCAGCAGATGTTTAAAAGCGTGGGCGCCAGGGCGGGTGTGCTGAAGTGGGCCATGGCGTGCAGCGTTCCGGCGAGCTGCGCCGCGAGGCAGATGAAAAACAGGTAGGGCAGCATTACGGCCGTCAGTCCCAGCAGCAGCCGCATGCCGGGCCGGTCTCCATCCAGCCACCACAGCGCCAGGCAGGCTCCTTCGGCCAGCACCACGACGGCCGCCAGGACGACGCTCAGCCAGACCAGCACCACGCTGGCGAGTTGCCACGCCCCGGCGCGGTCTTCTTCCAGCCGTTTCGATAACACGGGCAGATAGCTGGCGGCCAGCGCCCCCTCCCCGAACAGGCGGCGAAAGAAGTTGGGAACGCGGAACGCAAACACGAAGGCGTCCATCACGCCGTCGCCCGACAGGCCGAGCAGGGCGGCGGTCGCCATGTCGCGCACCATGCCCAGCACGCGGCTGGCCAGCGTGCCGAAGCTTGTCACGCGGATGCCGGCGAAAAGCTGCCGCCGGTCGCTGCCGATATGGGTATGGGGGGTTGGGGCTTTGATTGTGTCGGTTCTAGCCGAGTCGGGTATAATCGGCTAGAGCGATACCTCTCGCTAGATGGCGAAACAGCACATGCGGCGGCCTTCTGTTTTCAAGATCCCGATCTGTGTCCTCGTCGCGGCACTGACTGTCTGCACAGCCGGCGGGTTGCCCATTCCCGGGTTGCCCGTTGCCGGGATGCCGGTTGCCCGGGGCGCCGTGAAGGCTGGCGATAAGGCAAAGGGGGACAAGGCGCCCAAAGAGGTCTCAGAGAGTCCGGCCCCCGCGGGATCGGCCAAAGAGGTGGCGGCGAAGGGGGAACGGGCCGAAACGGAACGCGGCGGGAAGCCGGCCGACGACGACCCGACGGAAGGGGAGTCGGAAGACGATCTCGAGCCGGTTCATAAGACGGACCGGGAGTGGAAGCGCCTGCTGTCGCTCAAAGAATACCGCGTCACCCGGCAGAAAGAGACCGAACTGCCGTTCAGCGGCAAATACGTGCACACCAAAAAGGAGGGCGTCTACCGCTGTGTCTGCTGCGGCGGAAAGCTCTTCGGCAGCGACACGAAGTTCGATTCCGGCACCGGATGGCCCAGCTTTTATGCGCCGCTGAACGAGAAAGCAATCGGCACGGCGGCCGACTACAGCGATGGCACGCTACGCATGGAGGTCACGTGTTCTCGGTGCGACGCCCACCTGGGCCACGTCTTCGGCGACGGCCCCGCTCCCACCGGCCTTCGCTACTGCATCAACTCGGTGGCGCTGAAACTCCAGGAGTCGCCCAAACCGGGTAGTACACCGGGCGGCAAATCCAAGAACGTATCGGGGGGCAGGCCGGACGGCAAAAAACGGACTCGGGACAGGTAACACCAATGTCGGTCCAACTATCACGCCATCCGTTCAGCGTTGCCGAATACGACAAGATGGTCGAGAGCGGTATTCTGCTGCCGTAAGAGTCCATCCGAAAACCGGCAGGCAGGTGGCCCCCGCAAGTAACCCGGTTGGCGGTGTGGTACACTGTGTCGTATGGCAAGCTCCGGTTGTGGTTGCGCGGATTCCTGCGCTTCGCCGGAAGGGCTGCCTGGACCGAGGACGACCGTTATGAGCGTCACATCGACCTCGTCGTCTCGTGGCGTGAAGAATGCCTCGCCGCGCCGTTTGCACAAGAGGCGCGGAGGCATCGGCATCAAGTCACTCGTCGCCGTCTGTCTGGCGGTGGCTGCCTGGGTGGCCTACGACGGCTGGGGAAGAACCGCCTCGCCCGAAGCCTACCGCGATACCCTCACGGTGCCGGTGCATCGCAGCAACCTGCTGATCACAGTCCTCGAAGACGGCAATCTGGAAAGCGCCAAAAACCTGGAGATCAAGTGTCAGGTTCCCGGCTCGCTCACCATTTTGGAGATTGTGGCCGACGGCGACCACGTTCAACGGGGAGACGTGCTTGCCCGGCTGGACAGCTCGCTCTTAGAAGACGCCATTTTGTCGCAGCAAATCGTGCAGGCCAGAGCCCAGGCGGCCCGGATTTCGGCCGAGAAGAGTTTCGCCGCGGCGAAGATCGCCGTCGACGAATACCGCGAGGGGACGTTCGTTCAGGAACTGGAGCAACTCGAGGCGGCCAGGACGGTAGCCAAACAGAAAGTGGCCAGCGCCGAAAACCTGCTCTTTCACAGCAAGAAGATGCGGCGTAGTGGCTACGTCACCCAGCTCGAAGTCGAATCAAAGGAGTTTGCCGTCGAGCAGGCTCGCCTGAACCTGGGCGTGGCCGAGTTGAAAAAAGACGTCCTGGAAAAGTTCACGCGCGCCAAGATGCTGGAAGACCTGACCAGCAGACGTGATAGCGCCGAGGCGCTCATGAAATCGCAGCAGGCAACCGAGCAGCAGGAATCGAACAAGCTCAGGCGTCTGCAAGAGAACCTCGACAAGTGCGCCATCCCCGCGCCGCAGGACGGCATGGTGGTCTACGCGAACGACATGACGGGGGGCCGCCGCGGCTCCGGCCAAGAGGGACCGAAGGTGGAGCTTGGAGCGCAGGTTCGCCAGTATCAGGCGCTGTTCCGCATGCCCGATCTGAAGCACATGCAAGTCAAGACGTTGGTCCACGAGAGCAAGGTCGACCAGTTGCGGCGCGGCCAGCGGGCGCGCATCAAGATACTCGACCGCGAATTCCAGGGCGAGGTGACCTCTATCGCCAACCAACCCGAGGCGGGGCAGCGATACAGCAACAATGTGAAGGAGTATGCCACCATCGTCGCCCTCGACGGCGAGCCGCAGGGGCTCAAACCGGGCATGACGGCCGACGTCGAGATCCTCGTCGAGGAGAAAAAAGACGTGCTGGCCGTTCCCATACAGTGCGTCGTCGAGACCCGCAAGAAGAGGCGTGCCTGGGTCAGGACGCCGACGGGTGTGGAGATGCGAGAGTTGGCTTTGGGCGCCACCGACGATGTTTCGGTGGAAGTCATCGACGGGCTGAAAGAGGGGGAGCTCGTGCTCTTGAATCCAAGGGCTGTGATTGCGTCTGACGACGCGGAGCCGGAAGAAGACGAGACCGAGGAGGCCAAATCATCCGCGCAAGCGTCCGGCGCGCCCGATGCCGGGATCGACGGGAGTGCAGATGGCCGTCGAGGCGGAGAGAATTCGATGAGGGGCGGCCAGGCCGACGGACAGGCTGTCGGTGCGCGGTCGGGCGGGCCGCCTCGCGGGGACGGCGCCGGCCAGGAACGGCCCGCGCCGGGCGGCGGCAGGAGGGGCGGCCGTCGGCTCAATTTCAAACAACTCGACAAGAACGGCGACGGCAAGGTCAGCATCGACGAGATGCCCGAAGAGGCCCGCGAGCGCTTCGGCCGCATGGACGCCAACGGCGACGGGTTCATCGACCAGGACGAGCAGAAAGCGATCGAAGAGCGAATGCGCCAGCGTCAGCAGCAGGGGGGCCAGCAACAAGGTGGCTGGGGCGGCGGACCGCCGCCCGCGCAGTAACCCGCCAATCCAGGCGTTTTTCAATCCGCCAGCTTTCGTTAAGCTAAGGCCCGACGTATCGCCGGGATCACCTCGACTTGCACACGGCGATTTAGAGGAGAGCGCCGTGGCCATTCAAGAACTCAACGCCGAGCAAATCCGCACCTGGTCGCTGGAAGAAAAGGACCGCTGGTGGCTCAAGAACGTCTTTCGCGGCGACATGCCGCAACTCACTTTGCGCTCGGCCCTGACGGGCATGGCGCTCGGAGCGATCCTCTCGCTCACCAATATCTACGTGGGCGCCAAGACCGGTTGGACGATGGGCGTCGGCATCACCTCGGTGATTCTGGCGTTCGCGATGTTCAAAGTTCTCTCGCGGCTCGGTCTGGCAGACGAGTTCACGATTCTTGAAGACAACGCCATGCAGTCGATCGCCACGGCGGGCGGCTACATGACTTCGCCCCTGATTTCCAGCCTCGCCGCCTACATGATGGTCACCGGCCAGGTGATTCCCATGTGGCAACTCGCCTCGTGGGTCATCGTTCTGGCCGTGCTGGGCGTATTGGTCGCGTTCCCCTTCAAGCGACGCTTCATCAACGACGAGCAGCAACCTTTCCCCGAAGGGCGCGCGGCGGGCATCGTCATGGACTCCTTGCACCACGGCGAGGCCGCCGCCGGGCTGCTCAAGGCGAAGCTGCTGGTCTCGTTCGCCGCCCTCGCGGGCCTGGTCAAGCTTTTGCAGAGCGAAACCATCACACGGTTCCTGAAGATCAAGGAGCACACCGTTCACCTGCCCGAGTTTCTCGATGACTGGGTTTACGCCTGGACCGATCCGCCCAAGATCATGGGGACGCCCGTGACAAGCCTTACGTTGCGCCCGGAACTCGATCTGACGATGGTCGGCGCCGGCGGCCTGATGGGGATTCGCACCGGCGCCTCACTCCTGGTCGGCGCGATCATCAACTACGCCATCCTGGCGCCGATCATGATTCAGCGCGGCGACATCGCCGCGAACGCCAAGGGGACGATCGGTTTCCGCGAGATCACGTTCTGGTCGCTCTGGTGCGGAGTGGCCATGATGACGGTCGCATCGCTTTTGGCCTTTTTCGGCAGGCCGCAGATCCTCTGGTCGGCCTTCACCAGGCTGGCCGGCGCCGCGATCAATTCACGCGGCGCGGAGCGCCGCGCCGACGTGCTCGGGCACATCGAGCTACCGCTTAAGGTGTCGCTCGTCGGCGTGCCGCTCATCGGCGCCGTGGTGGCCGTCATGGCCCGCGAATTCTTCGGCGTCGACTACTGGTTGTCGGCGGTGGCGTTGTGCCTCGTCTTTTTCTTCTGCCTCATCGCCATCAATTCGACAGCCCTGACCTCGATCACGCCCATCAGCGCCATGGGAAAGCTCACGCAGTTGACCTTCGGCGTGCTGGCGCCGGGCAACAAGGAAGTGAACCTGATGACGGCGGGCATCACGGGCGAAGTCGCCAGCCACGCGGCCAATCTGCTGCAGGACATCAAGCCCGGCTACATGCTCGGCGCCAAACCGCGGCAGCAGGCCATCGGGCACATTTTGGGAATCTTTGCCGGGGCGTCCCTCTCCATCCCCGTCTTCTACCTGGCGTTTCTCAAGGTGCCGGCGAGCCAGCTTCTGGCCAGCGAGCTTTCGGTTCCCTATGACATCGACTCCAAATATCCCATGCCGTCGGCGACCGTTTGGAAGGCGGTGGCGGACGTGCTGGCCGAGGGGATTCACACGATCAAGCCCACCGCCCGCTACGCCGCGGCCGCGGGCGTGTTGATCGGCATCGTGCTCGAGCTCTGGCGGACGCTCTCGCGCAACCGGTTTCCGCTCTCGCCGGTGGCGATGGGCCTGGCGTTTCTCGTCCCCTTCCACACGACCCTGGCGATGTTCACCGGGGGGTTATTATTCTGGCTGGCCGGAAAGATCTTTTACCGACGCGAGTCGCCGATGAACGAGGTCGTGGTTCAGAACCAGGAGCCGATCTGCGCCGGCCTGATCGCCGGCGGCGCCTTGGTCGGCATCCTGGTGCAAGTGGTCGACCTCTTTCTGCCCTCGGCGGGGTGACAACATGACGGACGCTCGCTCGATCCCCGCCTGTTAGCATGACTACTCCGTCGGCATGGTCAGTTGAAGGCAAAGGAGCAAGCGCTCTGATTTCGAAGCCAGCGCGATTGGCGCCATGATGGCTCGCTTTGTTAGTCAACGTTCTGAAGTACCGGTTCCCCAAGTTGCCAAAGTATCTTGATTTCTGGGGGGAAATGATCGGGGCCGTCGGCAGCGACATTAAGGGGAAGTTGAATCGTTGCCGTCGCTGGTTGTGACAGAACGATCGTACCCATTGCAGCACCAGCCATTGTCAGGGCTGTACCGAATGAATCACCAAAGTCGGTGTTTGCGCGCAGGAATACTCCGTCGTGAAATCGGAGACGGCGGCCCTTGCCATCAGGATACCGAACCGATGCCCCCACTTCGAATGACTGCCGTTTGCCTTGGAGGTTTTCGGGAATCGGGATCGCAATCCTTACATAGCCGAATCCGGCCGGCGGGCATTCGATCTCGAATGTAATTGCATCAATCTTTGCTCGCTTCAGGAAGAATCCTCGCGCAGGACGCAGCGCGATGCGCCCAATAGATGACCTGTTGTATTGAGATTGAAAATAGGCATCCATGAAGGCGATACCGTCGATCGCGGTCACAACGAACGCAAAGCAGAAGCCATCGCGATTGAAATACGTTCCCGTGAGAGGACGTAGACAGTCTATTTCCAGGTCGGGGCGAAGGTGCAGCTTTAGGATCAGACCAAGCGAGAGAATCACCGTGAGGGGCCCACCAATTCGAAAGCCCCACGTTGTCGCGTCAGGGGGAACTGAGGTCCATGCAAGTGCCGCGGCGATGACGCCGACGATCATCAGCAACGCACAGACGGATTTCGTTGATTCACCCATGCGGCGGTCCCTCTTTGCATAATGGTCGAACTCCGTGGCCGTGGCCACGGGCCGGGAAGTATACCAAGAAAAGCCGTAAGGCGGCCCCGGTCTGCTGCAGCGACTGATTTCAGGTGGATTGAGGTTGGAGCGACACCACACGAGAGAGTTTTGGCGCCTGCATGATGCGGACGTTGCCGGCCCAACCTACGGGGCTACCGAGCGAACAACCGTTGTTATGCCGAAGCGACTTCCAGTCCAAGACGGCTTCACTTGCCGACCATCGCGGAGTTTTACAATGCAGGTATTGCCGGTCAGAGTGGCGACGATTGTACGGGAGTCGCCAGACTCGATGCGGTCATGGCATCGGTCCAACGACCAAGCTCAATCGGCCGTGGGCCAATTGCTATGAAAGCCTAAATTCCCCCGGCGGCTTCACGCAACGTCCGGCGTGTTATGCCGTCTCTGCCTAACGCTGTCGGGCCGGCGGGCCAGCCGAGCTAACCGTGAGTCGTTCCGAGCCCACGATGGTAGGTAACGAGCAAGTGCCCGGTAAGCTGACGGAGATACTCCCGCCCCTTCTCGCCGTTCTCCAGAAGGCCGACCAGCCGGCTTGGGAGGCGATCCGCTCCCAGATAGGCGCCAGACAGCGCCCCCGCCATCGCCGCCAGCGTGTCTGTGTCGCCGCCGAGGAAAGATGACGTTGCTGATGGTTGACTCGAACGACTCGGGGGTGAGGGCGAAGCTGGCGATGGCCGTCGGGACGGAATGCAGCGCCTCAATCCGATTGCCGAGCCCGGCCAGGTCGTTGGGGCGTTGGGCCCGCGATGCCTCCTCCAGCTTCCCCCGGTACTCGGCCGAATCGCAGGCGGCGAGCAGTTCGGCAAAGAACCGAACCCGGTCGAACCGCTCGATCTGGGAGCAGAGTGCTACGGCCAACGCCAGCAGCTGTGCACCCTCGATGCCCAGCGGATGGCGATGGGTCGGCAGGGCGGACAGCCGGGCCTGCTCTCGGAGACGCGTGCGGTCGTCGCGGAACAGCAATCCCACCGGGGCGACCCGCATGGCCGCTCCGTTGCCGAACGACCCACCGGGGAAGTGCTCCTCGGCCACTTGGCGATAATCGCGGCCGTCCTCCATCGCGTCGAGCACCGCTCGCGCCCCACGGCCATACCCACGTGACGGAACGTAGTTGGCGATGAAGGCGCGGCATAGTACCTCTTCGAGGATTTCGCCACCCTCGATAAGCGCCTCGGCGACTGCAATCGCCATCTGGGTATCGTCGGTATACCAGATTTCCTCCAACGGGTAGCACATCAGCCGATCTGAGGTTGGGAACCGGGAGCGAATGGCGTCGGCTGACTGCGCCTCGAACTTGCCGCCGAGTGCGTCACCTACGGCCAAGCCGAGGAGACACCCCTCGAAGCGATCCTTCAGGCTGGTGCCGGCAACCGCCATGTGAGATGCCTCCTTCGCGGACCATGCTTCAGAAGTTGACCCCACGGAAGCGTTGTAGCCAATGTCTACTCTTCTTCCGTCAAAGCGACCGACTGCGGCTCGCGCGATGCGGAGCCACCAAACCCGGCTACTGCATCGCCAGCCCGCGAGAGGTTACGTTGCAGCTCCTATTGTATCTCGCTACGTGAGACCGATAGACAGAACGGACACCAGCCGCCCCGCTTCATGGCGAAGAAATACCGGTTTACCTCCCCATCTTTAACTCACGGAGCGGACGGACCTCGACCGAGCCGCTCCGCAGGAAAATCGGACAGCCTTTGGCAAGCTCCGCGGCCGCATCGAGCGTGTCGGCCTGGATCATGGAGAAGCCGCCGACAATCTCCTTGGCTTCGATGAACGGGCCGTCGCAGACGACCTTCTTGGAGTTAACGACGCGGCCCTCCTTCTGCAGAGCGTCTCCGGCGTCGAGCATCCAGCCCTTCTTGAACGCCTCGCCAATCCAGGTTTCCCACTTCTCGAGCATCTGCTGCATCTCTTCGGGTGACATGTTGCCGTACGACTCGCTCGTGTTGCGGTAGACAAACAAGAATTTGGGCATTCGCGTGTTCCTTTGTTACTGAGGGCCTGACGGCGGGCCGCAACACCGCGGCCTGCTCTCAGGAGTATGACGAACGAAGCTGGCGTCCGGGGACAATCTTTTTTGATTCTCTCCGAAGCCGGCGCTTTGGCGACCGAGGCAAGTTGGGAGGCGGCGGGAGATCGTTTGCGCCGATGACCGGCAGAACGGATTTGCGGGTTAACCGACTGCCAGGGCAAGCCCATCCTCAGCATGCCCCTGGCCCTTCCGAAGGGGCCTTGCCCGAAAGGGCCCGAACCTAGCTGTCTTTTCTGAGACAAGGGGCGTGCGGGTCTGCCATTCTCTGCCACCGAGCCCTTCGACCGCGCGGCTGATGAAAAAGGGCCGCACCGAGACTTCCCAAGAATATGGCTTGACCAAGATAGATTTTCGTGGACAACGGGCGTTCACCGTTGAGGACGTAGACTAAGCCGGCCGACTTGACGGGCGGACTTTCTGGGCAAACGGAACTTTTTAGGCAAAGCCCCGAAGGGAAAGAGGACCACGCCCAATCCACCGCGAAGTGCAACAGAAGACAATGGCGCCCGCGTTTGCTACGATACGAGCCTGCAAGAGGATTGCGCATACACGATGCTCTGGGAAGTTGACATCTATCCGGCCGAGGGCCAGCCTGATCTCGTCGGGCGGCGAGTCGCCGCCGACGCCGTAGACCTTGGCCTGACCGACGGGCAGGGGGGCCGTTTGCGGGTCGCGGCCGGGTACGGCTACCTCCTCGAAGGAGAATTCAGCGAGGGCGACGTCCAACGGCTGGCCGCTGAACTGCTTTCCGACCAGATTGTCGAACGCACCGTCGTGGCTCGCGTGGGCGACCCGCTGCTGGCGGAACCCCAGAGCGGACACCCGCTCTTGGTTTACGTCCTGCCCAAGCCGGGCGTCATGGACCCCGTGGCCCAAAGCGCGCAGGCCGCCATCGCCGATTTCAATCTTCGCGCCCGGGCCGTGCGCACGTTCCGCAAGTATTGGCTCGCCGGTCTCGCGGACGACAAGCTCGCTACGCTCTGCGGCAAGCTGCTGGCCAACGATGCGATCGAGCAAGTCGTCGTCGGGAAGCTGACCCTCAGCGAGTTGGCCCTCGGTTCGGCGCACGCGTTCCAGCTCGTCACCGTTCCGCTGCGCGAGCTCGACGACGCTGCCCTGGAGCGCCTTAGTCGCGAAGGGCAGCTTTATCTCAAGCTTGACGAGATGCGGACCATCCGCGACCACTTCCGCCAGCTTGGGCGCGATCCGACCGACGCCGAGCTGGAAACAATCGCTCAGACGTGGAGCGAGCACTGCAGCCACAAAACGCTGGCCGGCCGCGTCCGGTACCGCGACGTGCAGGGTGAAGGGACCGCGCGCGAGATCCAGTTTCAGAACATGCTCAAGGAGACGATTTTTGCGGCCACCCAGGAGGTGCGTCGCCAGCTCGGCGCCGACGACTGGTGCGTAAGCGTCTTTCGCGACAACGCGGGCGTGGTCCGGTTCGACGACGAGCATCATGTCGTCTTCAAGGTCGAGACGCATAATCATCCGTCGGCGCTCGAGCCCTACGGCGGAGCCAACACGGGCATCGGCGGCGTGATCCGTGATCCGCTCGGCACGGGCCTAGGCGCCCGGCCCGTGTGCAACACCGACGTCTTCTGTTTCGCGCCTCCCGACACGACCGCCGACCGGCTGCCGCCCGGCGTGCTGCATCCCAAGCGGGTGATGAAGGGCGTGGTCTCCGGCGTGCGCGATTACGGCAACCGCATGGGTATTCCCACCGTGAACGGGGCGATCTTTTTCGATCCCCGCTATCTGGGCAACCCGCTCGTCTACTGCGGCACGGTCGGCCTTTTGCCATGCGACAAGGTTTACAAAGAGCCGCGGCCGGGGGACCACATCGTGGCGGTCGGCGGCCGCACGGGACGAGACGGCATCCACGGCGCGACCTTCAGCTCGGCCGAACTGACCAGCGAGAGCGAAAAGCTCTCGGGGGGAGCGGTGCAGATCGGCAACGCGATCACGGAGAAGATGCTGCTCGACGTGATTCTCACGGCTCGCGACCGCGGACTGTACCACGCCATCACCGACTGCGGCGCGGGAGGATTCTCCAGCGCCGTGGGCGAGATGGGCGAAGAGATCGGCGCGGAAGTCTGGCTCGATCGCGTGCCGTTGAAATACGACGGCCTGTCGTATACCGAGATCTGGATCTCCGAGGCGCAGGAGCGGATGGTGCTGGCCGTGGGGCCGGACAAGTGGCAGGAGTTCTCGTCGCTGTGCGCCTCCGAAGGCGTCGAGGCCACGGTCATCGGCCAGTTTGTGCCGACCGGCCGCCTGCGGCTTAAATATCACGACCGGCAGGTGGCCGATCTGGCGATGGACTTTTTGCACCACGGCCGGCCCCCCACGGTGCGCGAGGCCGTCTACTCGCCGCCAGCCGTCGTCCGACAAACGCTGCCGTCCGAGGCGCGCGACTACACGCCGACGCTTCTCAAGATCCTCGGGTCGCTCAACGTGGCCAGCAAGGAATGGGTCATCCGGCAATACGACCACGAGGTGCAAGGCGGGAGCGTCGTCAAGCCGCTGGTCGGCGTGGCGAACGACGGGCCGAGCGATGCGGCCGTTATCCGGCCGACTCTCTCGTCGCGGCGCGGGGTCGTGGTCGCCTGCGGAATGAACCCACGATACGGCGACTTCGACACGGCCCACATGGCGGCCAGCGCGATCGACGAAGCGGTCCGTAACTGCGTGGCGGTTGGCGCCGACCCGCGGCGGATCGCGATCCTCGACAACTTTTGCTGGGGCGATACGGACCGGCCGGAGACGCTTGGCTCGCTGGTGCGCGCGGCCCTCGCCTGCCATGAGCTGGCCGTAGCGCTGGGCGTTCCCTTCATCAGCGGCAAGGACAGCCTGAACAACGAATTCCGTTACACCGACGCCGAAGGCCGGCGGCAATCGATGGCCATCCCGCCCTCATTGTTGATCAGCGCCATCGGCCAGGTGGCCGACGTGTCGCGGTGCGTGACGATGGACCTCAAGCAACCGGGCAACGCGATTTATCTCGTTGGTCAGACGCGCGAGGAACTCGGCGGATCGCATTTCAACCTGGTTGAATCGATCGCCGGCGGCAACGTGCCCCGCGTCGACGCGACCCTCGCCAAGCGCGCGTTTTACGCCCTGCACGGCGCGATCGACGCCGGCCTGGTGCGAAGCTGCCACGATCTCAGCGAAGGCGGCCTGGCGGTCGCCGCCGCGGAAATGGCGTTTGCCGGCGGCCATGGCGCCCGCATCGACCTGGAGTATGTCGCGGCCGAAGAGCCGGCGGCCGTCGGCCTGTTCAGCGAGTCGAACACCCGTTTCTTGTGCGAGGTGTCGCCCGACCGGACCGCTGACTTCGAGGAACGACTGCAAGGCGTCCCGCTTGCGAAGATCGGCCAGGTGTTGGACGGTCGCGTGACAGACGGACAGCGCCTTGAGATGACGTGGCGGAGAACAACCGTGGTTTCGGCGGAACTGGCAACGCTGAAGGAAGCATGGCAAGCGCCCCTGCGTTGGTGAAAACGATGAAGCCTAGAGTTCTTGTCCTGCGAGCGCCCGGCGCCAACTGCGACCGGGAAAGCGCCTTCGCTTTCGAGCGGGCAGGCGCCGCGGCCGAGCGGGTGCACGTCAACCGCCTGCTCGAACGGGCGGCGCTGTTGGAGAACTTCCAGATCCTCTGCATTCCGGGCGGATTTAGCTACGGTGACGACCTGGGAGCAGGCCGGATTCTGGGCAATCAGATCCGGCATCACCTGCGCGACGCCCTGCACGAGTTCCAAGCCGCCGGCAAGCTCGTGCTCGGCATCTGCAACGGATTTCAAATCCTCGTCAAATCCGGTTTGTTGCTCGACGACGATGAGACCGGCCGCCCTGCTGCGACCCTCACCAACAACGCTTCGGGAAAGTTCGAGGACCGTTGGGTCCATCTGCGCACGGCGGGCAACAAGTGCGTTTTCTTCTGGGGAATCGAAGCGATGTACTTGCCCGTGGCCCATGCCGAAGGCAAGTTCGTACCGCGCGACGCCGCCACCTTCCGCGCGCTCGAGGCGGCCGGCCAACTCGTGCTGCGCTACTCGACGGCGGGCAACGAAGCCGAGGTGGCCTATCCGGCCAACCCCAACGGCTCGGCCGGCGCGGTGGCCGGCGTCTGCGACAGCACGGGCCGCGTGTGCGGCCTGATGCCGCACCCGGAGCGCCACATCGATCCGACGCAGCATCCTCGCTGGACGCGCGAAGCGCGCGGCCCGGAGGGAGACGGCTTGCAAGTCTTCAGAAACGCCGTGCGATTCTTTTCCTAAGCGATTGCTTCGGCGCCGCGCGGCAAACGATCGCGGCGCAGATCGAAAGGCAACTTGCTCCGCGCGGTGATTGCGATTCGTTCATGACGAGGAAAGAAGCGCTCGAGCGTCGCGGGTCGAACTTCTCGCGCCGGCGAGTGATCATTCTTTCGTCCGCCTGCGCGCCGCGATGCGCGTCGCGACGATCTTCATCGCAACGAGACGTTCGCCATGAGCGCTCGTGCAATCAATGAAGAGCGCGCGCTGAATGATCGACAACGTTTGCACAAGCGCGCGCGTGCTCGATCATCTCTTCGAGCGCGCGACACTCTTGCATCGTGTGTTCGCTTTGGCTAAAGTAAGTCAAGTGGTTGATCGATTGACGTCGTCGATCGATCACGAGGACCTCGAGGTCGACGGCTGTGAAGACTTCCTTGTGGGAAGTCGAAGCGGCGCTGGGAGTCGTTACCTCGAGGTTTTTTCTTGCGCGGATCTCTTCGCGCGAACGGATGAATGGTTTGACCGGTAGCCAACGGCGCCCGCGGGCGCTGACTGGCATTTGGGCTCGAAATACAACCAGGAGCGGTTGGGCAGTCCATCCTCGCGGTCGCCGTTGGCTACCGGATAAACGATGGGTAGAGCCTAAACCTGCGAAAAGATCGAGCTGCCGGCCGTGCCCGTGCTGTCGGAAAACGAGCTCACCTCGATCCGCATCGAGTGCAAGATGCTCAAGAAGACGTTGGACATCCGCGTCTCGCCCTCGCGCCAATAGGTGCCGTGACGCAATCCCATGTTGGTCCCGCCGGCAATCAGGGTGGGCAGGTTCTTGGGGTAGTGCGTCGTGCTCGCACCGCTTCCGTAAAGCACGATCGTGTTGTCGAGCACGGAGCCGTTCTTGTCCTGGTTCTTCTCCAGCCGTTCCAGGAAGTTGGCGATCTGCTGGCTGAGAAAAAGGTCGTAACGGGCGAAGTCGAGCTGGCCGTCCTTGTCTTCGGCGTGCGACAGGCTGTGGTGCGTGCGGCTCAAGCCGAGCTTCAACGGGAAGGTGTCGCTGATCCCCATGCCGTCCTCGCGGTTGAGCATGAAGGCCACGCTCCGCGTGATGTCGGCGTCGAACGCCAGGGCGATCAGGTCGAACATGTTGCGGTAGAACTCGCTCGGCTCGCCCTCGGAGGTGGCGTCCAGGTTGAGGTGCGAATAATCCTGCTGCTTGAGCGGGATGTCGATCCATTTCTCGGCCGTCTCCAGCCGCGACTCAACCTCGTCCAGCGACGCCAGATACTGGTCCATCTTCTCCCGGTCCGACTTGCCCAGCCGTTTGTCGAGCGAGCGGGCGTTCTCCAGCACCGCGTCGACGAGCCGGACGCGCCGCTGGAGCTGATCTCGCCGCGTTTCCAGCGAACTGGTATCGCCGCGGAACAGGCGGTCGAAAACGCGCCGCGGGTTGTTCTCGGCCGGGATCGGTTTCCCCTCCAGGCTGTAGGAGATCGTCCCCGTCCGCGACAAAAAGCCCGTGCCCGCGTCGATCGACAACACGAGCGAAGGCTGCCGGCAGAACTGCCTGGTGTGCAGGGCCACGACCTGGTCGAGCCCCACGGAGTTGTAGGTGCCTGGCTTGGGGTTGTGCAGCGGAGCCCCGGTCAACCACATGTCGGAACACACGTGAGGGTCGGCCTTGCTTCCGCTCGGATGGTGAAGCCCGCCCAGAAAGCTCAGTTTATTGCGAAAGGGGGCGAGCGGCTCGGTCGACTTGCCGAAGACGAACTGGCCGTCGATTTCCTGCCGGGGGAACCAGCTCCACTCATCGATGCCGTGCTGCGTCCTGGGCAACGACATGCCGTTGGCCGTGTAGAGGGCGCAAAAGCGTCGCGGCGGTTGCTCGGCAACCTCTTCGCCCATGGCATCAAGGACCGGCAGAGCCAGGGAAACGCCGGCGATTCCCTTAAGCACGCTACGACGATCAAGCTTGGCTGGCGCAGGCACGAGGTTGCTCCGTTGGCGACGACTCTGGCGGGAGGCGGGAAATCTTGGCGGGGAGGTGGGCTCTTCCTACTTCTCCAGAAACAGTTCGCTCTTGACGACGAACCGGATCAGGTCTTGGGCAGGGTAGCCCGCGGAACTCAGGGTCGCCCCCGATTTTAGCCCCGCTTCCTTGAGCAGTTCAAGCTCCTGGTAGCTCAGGCCGCGGCCCGTAGCATAAGCGGACAGGTGTTTGAGAAAGCTGAAGGCCACCTGGTCGAGTCGCTCGTTGGCCAGATAGGCCTTCAAGCCGTTGGCGTCGGGCACCTCGGTCTTGTCGGGCAGCGTGGAACGGGCGTCGACCGCTTGATCACGTTTGAACAGCCCGCCGGCGTCGAACTGCTCCAGCGGCAGGCCCCAGGGATCGATGCCAGCATGACACTTGGCGCACCCCTGCTGATCACGATGCCGTTCGAGTTTCTGGCGAAGCGTGAGCTTCGCGCCGTCGTCTTCGGGCAGGGCCGGCACGTTGGGCGGCGGGTCGTCCGGCGGCTCGGCGATGATTTTGCGCGCCAGCCAGGCGCCCCGCTTGACCGGGTTCGATTCGCGGCCATCGGAGAGGCCGGCCAGAATGCCGGCCTGCGACAGCAGGCCGCCCAGCGCCGGGCTGTCGTGTTTGATCTCGACGAAGCCGAACCCGCTTTCGGTTCGGTCCGCCAGATCGTAGTAGCCGGCGACCACCTCGTTGGCCAGGATGAAATCGCACTGCACCAGACTCGCGAGCGGCCGGTTGTGCCGAATCAGGTGCGCCAGGAACTCGCCCGGCTCTCGCCGCAAATGGGTCTTTACGTGGTGAGAGAGCCGGGGATAGCGCGCGCGGTCGGTTTCCACGACGTCGAGTTTGTCGAGATTCAGCCACTGCGAAGCGAACTCGCGGATGAACTGGCCGAAGCGGTCGTCCTGGATCATCCGCACAACCTCGGCGTCGAGCGATTCTCGCAGCCGTCCCGCCGCGGCCAGCGACAGCAGCCGCTCGTCGGGAGGCCCGTTCCAGAGAAAATACGAGAGCTTCGACGCCAGTTCGTACTCGTCGAGCGGCTCGGCTTCCGGACCCGAGCTGTTTTCGATCAAGAACAGAAACTGGGGCGAAGAGAGGACGACGAGCAGCCCGTCTTTAACGCTCTGGCGAAAGTCGTTCGTGCGGCCGAACGAGTCTCGCCAGACGGCGAGGAGCGATTCTTCTTCCTGCGGCGAGACGGGCCGGCGGAAGGCGCGCGTGGCAAACGACCGGAGGATCTCGCGGGCGTAGGCGGCCGGCTCCGACCGGTGGGGCGACTCGACGAAAATGCTCCGGTGCGTTGCCGGCGGCCAAGCGTCGTAGAGCGGTCCCTCAAACTCGACCGAGCGAATCAAGAGCCGCGGCATGTCGCGGCCGTCGGTATACTCGCTGCGGACGCCGATTTCGCGGATGCCCGCCAGGTAGTTGACGTTGTCTTTCTCCACGTCGGGGCTGGGAAAGTTGCCGATCGCGCCCTCGAAGACGTAGTCCTCCAGTTCGCATGAGGCGATCCTCTTCGTTTCGCCGACCTGCGAGAGCGTGCTCCCGCAGTCGCGCCGCAGTCCCAGATGAACGCCCACCCGCGGCAGCCGTTTTTCAAAGACGGCGAATCGGCGGGCCACATCGTGGCCGCCGTCGAGAGGCGTGAAGACGATCCGGGCGGCCGCCGGCTTCCCCTCGTATTGTGCCGCGATCTCGAGCGGTCCGGCCGGCAGCCGCACCGCCAGAAAAGCCGGCTGACCAAGAGTTCCCGAAAAACGCCGACCGCCGAGCGCGAGCGTGAGGAGTTGCTTTTTCTCGGCGGCGGGCGGACTCGCCGCAACATCGGTCGGTAAATGGACGTCGATCTGGTAGACGCCGGCCGTTTCGACGGCGACCGTTTGCGGCGGTCCGGCGTGCTCGGCCGCGATCGATCCGGCCGGCAAGTTCAGCGGATCGGCGGCGGCCGGCTGCGTGCCCGGATCGAGCAGCAAGCCGTCGTCGTACTTAGCGGCCTTGACCGTGACGCGAAACCGGCCCTGGTCGGGCAGCTCGCGCAGAGAGATCTTGAAATTGGCCTTCGGCCCGTAGGTGCTGTCGACCTGGAACACTTCGTCGCTGGGGATGGCGGGCCGCAAGAGCAAGCCCGCAGGAACCGTCTCGTAGGCGAGCCCTTTGGGATATCCCTCCGAGCCTCGCATGCAGGCAAACACGGCGTGGTAGATGCTGTCGTATTCCCTCCATCCGCGCACCGTGTCGTTCCCTTGATAGCCCTCGATGAACCGGTACCTGGTCTGCATGATGAACGGTTTGTACTCGAACGGTTTAGCCGGGCTTAGTTGCGTCACCACAAAATCGTCGTTCTTCAGCAGGTGGCTGAGCGCCCCGAGGATGAGATTATCTGGACAGGGGGCCGGATTGATGCCGGCTCCCAGTTCGACATGGAAATTCTGGATTTCGGGGCGAGTGCTCTCGTCGACGAGGCACCGATCCAGCGCCTTCTCCGCGATGCTGAAGTACGACTCGACGAGCAGGGGCGACAGCAGCATCGTCTGTGAGTTGTTCAAAAAGCCGTCTTTGGAGACGGCGTCCGGCGGCAGCACGTCGGTGAAATCGTCGTCGATGCCGAGCAAGTCCCGCAAGGTGTTGCGGTACTGCGAGACGGTGAGCCGCCGTACCGATCCGTTCTTGTCGGGCTTGCGGGCGCGGGCGGCCGCCAGGGCCTGGTCGATCCAGCCGGTTATCAGGTGCCTCTCGTCTTCGTTCGGTTGGGGCTGGTCTTCAGGCGGCATGGCCTCGTCGAAAACCTGTCCGCGGATGTCTTTCCAAAGAAAGGCCTGCCTGCCCTCCATCGAGCCGTCGAGGTGATCGACGCGAATGCCCGACTTCATTTCGTCGGCGTTGTGGCAGCGCACGCAGTATTTGTCGAGCAGCGGGCGGATGTCTCCTTGGAACCGCCCTTGGAACGGAGCCTCCTGGCCCTGGGTGGAGAGATCAACCGCCGGGGCCTCGGCCGGGGCACCGGCGTCCTGAGCGACAGCCGAACGCAGCAAGAGAAGGCCGCTGGCCGATGCCAGGAGACCAGCGGCGAAGAGAGATGGCAACTGCCGTCTTGATTGAGTCATCGAAGCTTACAGGTGGGGAGCTAAAGGCGGGAGTCGGATCGGGGTCCGGTGTCCGACGGCCCCTTTTGGCCCTGTTGCTGGCCAAGCGATCCATCAAACGACTTTACCCGCCCGTCACCGTCGGCCGCAACCTGCGGCCGCGATCGGCAGTGCTTCCATTCGAGCCCGTAGGCTCGCGCGCAGACTGCGCCGACACTGACCCGAAGCGTGAGCTTACGCTTCGGGTTGGTGTTAGGGACGGTGCCGCGGACTTGGCCCGCGGCGCAAGCTGCACGAGCAATCGCATTATTGCTCCTGCGAATGCCAAACCTCGGTGAGAAGCCGGAACAGTTCGGGCTCGGCCTCTTGAAGCTCGGCGCGGTTGAAGGGAAAGAAGTCGTTGACGCCGAAGAACGACTCCGTCATCTCGGCAAAGAACTCCATCTGGTTCGTGAGGCCGTAGTGCTTCACGCGCTTGCCGTTGTAGAGCAACGCCGCGTCGCCGTGCCCGCTCGCCTTGAACTTCTCGTAGGCGGCTTTGATGCGAGGCTCCTCGAAGCCGAGCTTCTGGTCGTGAAAGGCGTGAGCCAGCTCATGCAGGACGACCCACGGTTGCTCGTTGATGTTGCGCCGCGTCGGCAAGTCGGCGGCCTTGGGAATATGCACGCACTTCGCCAGGTCTGGCGGAAATCCGTGGTCTTCCAGCCAGCCGGCACCGGGGTGGTACTGCATCGCGCCGAGGTCGCCGCAATTCAGGTCCATCACGATCGTGACTTCCTGCAAGTCTGCCAGCCTCTCGGCGGGCAAGACGGCCTTGATCTCGGCGAGCTTGGCTTCGAGGAACCCCAGGGCGCGTGCGCCCATCGCGGCGTCGGGTGAGTCGCCCAGCAACCGGTCATCCACGCGAACCTTCCAGCCCTCGATCTCTCGAACGGAACGGGAGGTCGGCTGGGGCAACGCCTCGCTCGGTTTGGGCGCCGGTTCGAGGAGGGCGATCATTCCCTTGCCCAAGGCATCACCGACCAGGAAGTATGTTTCGGCGTTTCCGAATTCATGATGTCCGTGGCCTGGGTTCGGCGAATCCTCAGGCTCGCGCACAAAGTCGTGCGTCTCGACAAACAAAACTGTACTCTTGAATTCGGGCCGCTCGGCAACCTTTCGCTGGGCGTCACGCAGCCCGGCCCAGGCGCCGGGTGCCTCCACCCAAGGACCCGTCAGCTCGCCGATCACGACGGGCAACTTGGGAGCCTTGAACTCCTGGCGGACGTCCCTGATGAGATTACAGAGATTCTCTTCGTACTCCGGCACGGCATGTTCCGGATCGACGCCGTCGTTCCAACCTTGATACCAGACGAAGCCGGCCAACTCGTAGGCGCCGCTCGAGCCGGGAAAGTCGCTTGGGATGGCGTCGAGGGCTTCATGGATTTCGGCGACCATCTTGGCGTAGTAGGGCCCGACCGTGCCGCCCGACGAGGGCGGTCGAAAGTCTTTGAACAGGCTTTTGCCGCCCCAGGCCGTCTTGACCAGCAAGACTCTATTCTCAAAGTAGTCGCCCAGCACGTGACCGAACTGCAGTTCCGGGCCGAAGTGGTGCGGATCGCCGTACACGGTGAAGCCGATCGCAAGCGGTCCTTTGAGCAGGGGCTCGTCCTCCCGTTTGTAGCGGACCCATACGTCATCTCGAACAGCCCACGTGCCGTCGCCAGCCTTCAAGTGACGGACGAGCGGCGCCTTGCCCGGATCGCCCAAGAGGGCTTCCAGCGTTCCCTTGCCGTCGTTGTAGTCCTTGCCGGCCAGGTCGACGACGGCTTGCCCCTCCATATTCGACTGCCCCGCCAGGACGAAGACCTTGATTGGCGGCGGCAAATCGGCGGCGTGGACCGGCAAGGCACGGTGTAAGGCGCAGTGTAAGGCGATCAATGCGAAGAGGCGTTTCATGTGTTCGGTTACCGAGGGGCGCTGGCGGCAGCAAGTCAACATTATAGGTCCCGGGCTCGCCGAATCGACTTCCGACGCTTGACCGGCCGAACTCCAACACCGCCTGATGGCTAAAACGGACGTCGAACTCCGTCGAGTGGAAAGTCGGTTCGCCAGTTCCTCGCGCAGGTGTGCGCGTAACGGGTCCGCCTCGATCAGCCCGCAAATGGGTGCCAGCGGTCGTAGACGGCCCGCAGGCCTACCGGCTCGATACGCACCTCCGCCAGCGGCAGCGTCGCCAGCCAGCCCAAGAGCGGCGAGAGCTCGCCCGGCGTCTCGATCGTGACGTCGCCGTTGTTCGCCTCGATCCGCAGCCCCGCGGCCAGGTTGTCGGGCGCATGGGGCAAGGGGCCGGTGAGCCGCGCGTAGATCCGGTGCTGCCGCCGCAGCTCGCCGATCGTCTGCACGTGAACCAGCCTTCCGCTGCGCAGGATGCCCACCCGATCACACGACTGCTCGACTTCGTCCAAAACGTGCGACGAAAAGATCACGGTCCGTCCTGCCCGCCGCGCCTCTCGCACCAGCGCCAGCACCACCCCGCGCACGTTCGGGTCGAGATTCGCGGTCGGCTCGTCGAGAATCACCAGGGGTGCGTCGACGGCCATCACCGCGGCGAGTGCCAGCTTCTGCCTCATGCCGGTCGACATGCGAGACACCCGGCGCGAGATGTCTAGGCCGAGCCTTTCGGCCAGCTCCAGCTCGCGTCGCAAGTCGGCCCCGCGGCGAATGCGGCTGAAAAAACGGAGCACTTCCGCCCCGCGCAGGTTGCCAAAAAGCCGCACGTCTCCCGGCAGGTAGGCCACCCGGCGGTGGACCTCGACGCTCTCGCCGTAGCAATCGAGCCCGTCGATGTGCGCGCTGCCCCCCGTGGGCCGCAAGAAACCCATCAGCAGCCGCAGCAACGTCGTCTTCCCCGAACCGTTTGGTCCCAAGAGCCCGAACACCTCGCCCCTCGCCAGACTCAACGTGCAGTCGTCGAGCGCCGTGAGGGCCGCGTATCGCTTGGTGAGGTGAACGGTTTGAACCAGCACTTCGGTTACGGTCGTGAATGGTTTACTGGTAACGAGCCGCCCGCGGTCCCCTCTCCCTTCGGGAGCAAGGCTAGGGTGAGGGCGGTCTGTAGTAGAGCACGGCTTACCCGTGCAGCGTTTCTCGCCCCCGGCCACGCAGCCACGAGGCCACCTATCGTAACCAAAGTCGACAACGAGCCGAAAGGCGTCGATGCCCGCCTTCACCGGCAGGACGTGAGCCTGTCAACCGCCTGTTGAAGACCCCGACATTAATTGTGCGTGGTTCTCGCGAGAGACGTTCGCTCCGGTGAGGATCACGCAAACCGGCTCGGGCAGCGTGCGGCCAAGGCCCTTGACGCCCGCGACGGCGATCGCGCTGGACGGTTCTACAACCAGCGCGTGACCCGCGAAAAGATCCTTCAGGGCCGCGGCAATGTCGTCCTCCGTCACCAGGCCAATCTCGATCCGGTCTTCCGAGATCCGCTCTTGAACCTGGGGATGAGGCCACTCCAGAATCAAGCCATCGGCCATGGTGCTCGTTCGGGCGTGCTCAAATCGGGCGTACTTCGGATAGTTGTACGGCTCGCATCCGAAGAGACGCACGGTGGCGCCCGATTTCCGAACGTGCTCGCTAAGACCCATCAGCAGGCCGCCGCCTCCCACCGGAAAGACGAACGAGCCGCAGTCCGGCAGCTTGTCGAGAATTTCGGCGGCGATCGATTGATAGCCGTCGGTCCAATGAGGATCAAGATGTGGATGGACGAAGTAGGCACCGCGCTCGCGGGCAACTTCCGTCGCCCGCGCAAGCAAGTCGCTTCCTTTGCCGTCGACCTTGATCAGCTCCACGCCCAAGGCCTGCAACTTCTCGTCCTTGGCGCGGGAGATGGTTTGCGGCACGACGCCGACGACGCGGAAGCCATACACCGGCGCGGCGACGGCAGCCCCCAGCACCGTGTTGCCCATCGACGGCACGACAAGCAGACGCCTGCTGTCCTCGCGAAGGAGGTATTCGAGCAGATGGTTCGCTCCCCGGATCTTGAACGATCCCGACGGTGCCAGAAACTCGCACTTGGCGTAGACCTGCCGGTCCGGAAAGAGACCGCCGAGGCGTATCAACGGAGTGAGCAAGGGCATGGGCCTATCCTAACCCGAAGCTCCGGCGAGGAGGAGCCGTATGAAATCCGTTCTTTCCGATTCTGGATGAGCCACAGATCAACGCCGATAAACGCTGATAAACCCAGCATGCGATCAACGTGTTTTACGACGGCGTCTTCACGGCTCAATGCCTCAATTACTTGAAGGCGACGGGCGAACTGCTGCTCAACTTCGGCAAACCGCACGTCGATATGAAGCGCCATCGACGGGGACAACAAACCTCTTTCATCCGTGTCCATCCGCGTTCATCTGTGGCTCATCATCTGGACCAAGCAGAAACGAACTCTGCCACGCCGGCCACGGCCCGGGCCGACAGAGCGGCCCCTGCCGGCGGTTACGTCTGAATTGCAGCTCGCCTTGCGGTGGTGATGCCCTTTACGGCGGTGCCGGGACCGGGACTCTGAGCGTCCCGGCAGTTATGCCCCGGAAGGATTTCGAGCTTTACAAGAAGCAGATCGAAAACAGCCTGTCCATCATCGAAGCCACAGCGGTACAAGACGACAAATCTGCGAGCTGACCGGCTGTGACGCCCGGCGCGGCTTTTTCATGCGCCGCGCGGTATCCTTACCCCCATGAGCCGACGGTTTCAGTTCTCGATTCGCTTCTTGCTCTTGGTGACGGTTGGCATTGCGGCGGGAACGGCTGCGGTCCGTGCCGAGCCATCGGCGAAATCCGCCTTGGCAGTAGAGTGCCTGACGGTGGCCTTTGCCACCGTGGCGATTGTAGGCGTGAAGGAAACATGCGGAAAGCTGCGCACGTTTTGGATCGGGACCGCCATCGTGCTCGGCCCCCTCGCAATCTATGCTGTTCAAAAATCGATATTCCCCTTGGCGTGCGTCCTCAAAACCACCGAGCACATCGGTACATTTGACGGCCACAACTACGTCTGGCCCTTGTGGTGCCTCGCCCCGGCCAACGGAGTTTTAGCGGTCTTTATCCAGTGGCTTTTCTCGCCCAACAAGGACAGTGGCTGATGATCCGACGGTTTCAGTTCAGCTTGAGAGCCTTGTTGGTCCTCCTCCTGGCCGTAGCCTGCTTCTTTGGCGGGATTCGGTTTGAACGAGAGCGGCACAGACGCGCTACCCGAAGTGTCCCGCCATTAGGAACCGGCGCAAGGCCGACACCTCCAGCATGGTAATTTCGGCCGTGCCCACCTTTCAGGCACCGGAAAAAATCTACGGATATTTCCGGTTTTTGTTTGACTGCGAGTCAAATGGCATCACTACCCGCCCTGCGGCTGAACTCTCGCCTGTTTCCCCAATATGGTAAAATCGGGGTGGAATTGGGGCGTGGAAAACGCAACCCCACGGACCGGACCGCCATGCTTTCCATCTTAGGGCCGAACGTGCGCTGTTGCGGCCTGGGCCGCCGGCAATTTCTGAGCTTCGGCGGCACCGGACTGCTCGGCCTGAGCCTGCCCAGAGTGCTTGCCGCCCAGGAGCAGACGGCCTTGGCTGGCCAGGCCTCCCCTCGGCCGCGGGCCAAGAGCGTGATCTTCCTCTTCCTGTTCGGCGGTCCGAGCCAGCTCGAAACGTTCGACATGAAACCCGGGGCGCCCGACACGATTCGCGGACCGTTCAAGCCGATCGCCTGCCGCACGCCGGGCCTCTTGATCAGCGAGCACTTGCCGAAGACCGCCGCCATCTCCGACCGCGTCTGTGTGCTGCGCACGCTCACCCATCCCTACAACGATCACAGTTCGGCCGGGCACTACATCCAGACCGGCCACCCGTGGCACGTGCCGATCGGCGGCGGCTTCAACGCCACCGAGAAAGACTGGCCCGCCATGGGCTCGATCGTGGAATACGTCGATCAGCAGGCGGGCGGCCCGCAGCGGACGATCCCCAGCTACGTCTATCTGCCCAACCGGCTCGGCCACCTGCAAACCTACAGCGTGCGGCTCGACCGGCCGGGCCAGTACGCCGGTTGGTTGGGCCGCGGCTACGACGCGCTGGCCACCGACATCGGCAAACGCAGCGACACCGACAACCCCTTTTTCCGCGACTGCACCGACGACGAGCTCGACTTCCGCATCAAGGGGCTGGCGGCCGACGCGGGGCTCACCGTCGACCGCCTGGCCCGCCGCCAGACTCTGTTGGAGGGGTTCGACGCCGCGCGGCGGAGGCTCGACCAGGGGCGGACCGCGGCGAGTTACAACCGCTTTCAAGAGCGGGCGCTGGCCCTGGTGACCTCCGAAGCGACGCGAACGGCCCTCGACCTCCGCCGCGAGCCGGCCGAGCTCCGCGACCGCTACGGGCGGCACCTGTTCGGCCAGGCGACCTTGCTGGCGAGAAGGATGGTGGAAGCCGGGGCGCGATTCGTGACCGTGGCCTGGGACGCGCCCGACGGCTATAGCTGGGACTCGCACGTTCATTCTGCCGACGTCAAGAACCATCTCTTGCCCGGATTCGACCAGGCTTTTTCCAGCCTGGTGGCCGATCTTGACCAGCGCGGCTTGCTCGACGAAACGCTCGTGGTGGCGATGGGCGAAATGGGCCGCACGCCCAGCGCCACCGGCCAGTGGGGCCGCAATCATTGGAGCACGCTCTTTCCGGCCGTGCTCGCCGGGGGCGGCCTACGCGGCGGCGTGGTCTACGGCCGCTCGGACAAGAACGCGGCCTATCCTGTCGAGAAGCCGATCCGGCCGGAAGATCTCGCCGCCACGATTTTCGCGGGCCTGGGTATCGACCCCGAACTGCGCGTGGCCGACGCCCAGGGACGCCCCGTGCCGCTCATCGACGGCGCGCAGCCGCTGACGGAACTTTTTGGGTAGCGCGCGTCGTGGGCGAAGCTGGACAAGAGGGCGACGAGGCGTCTTATCAAGCACGCATTCGCCGCGCTTTTCCCGACCTGCGATGGAGCACCTCGCGATTGCTGACGCACGGCTGCGACCACGATGTCCTCCTGCTCGACGAACGGCTCGTCTTCCGCTTCCCGAAACGTGACGACTATCTTCCGCGGTTCCGCGCCGAAGTGCGGCTGCTGGCCGCGGCGGGGCGCAGCTTGCCCTTGGCGGTTCCCCAATATGCCTATCTGCCCCCCGATTTGGACTTCGGCGGTTATCCGCTCTTGCCGGGGCGCGAGTTGCGGCCGGAACATGTCGCGGCCATGGCCGCCGACGCGCGAAAGCGAATCGCGGTTCAACTGGCGCAGTTCATCACGGCCCTGCACGATCTGTCGACAGAGGTGGCGGTCGTCGCCGGATTCGAGCATGACTATTGGTGGAGCCAATCGAACACGGCCGCCCGCTACGAGCTGATCCGCCCAGCGCTCGAGCCCCACCTGAATGCGGACGAAATTCGCTGGCTCGATGAGCAATTCGCCTGGTATCTTTCGCGCCACATTCCACAGCGGGCCGTCATTTTGCACGGCGACCTGGCGCCCGATCACCTGCTTTTCGACCCATCACGCGGGCAATTGACGGGCATCATCGACTTTGCCGATGTCGAGATCGGCGATCCGGCGATCGACTTTGCCGGGCTGTGGGATTACGGCGAACCCTTTGCCGACGAGACGCTGGAAGCGTACGGAGGGGTCGTCGATCGCGAATTGCGCGAGCGGTCTCGCTTCATGGGGCGGGTGTTGGGCGCCGAGATCATGTACGACATCCTGCAAGGCAAGACGTTTCCCGAATCCTTTGCTGACGGCCACCGCCGGCTGCGAGAAGCCATGACTCGGGGCGGAACGGGCACGGGCCGCTGATACACGGGGTCGCTGATAGAAGCTGCAGAAGTGTTGCCGGCGGTGAAGCTCGGAGTTGACCAACGATGCCGACGGCCGCAAAATCGGCATGAGAACCCGCCTTCACCCCCACCCCCATCCGCCCATGCCCGACCACGACAGTTCTCTTTACGGCCGCCTCGGCGGCGTTTACCACATCGCGGCCATCGTCGACGACCTGGTGGACCGGCTGATGGACAACCCGGCGCTGAACGCCAACCCCGCCATCGACGAGGCTCACCACCGGCTTCCGAAGGCGGGCTTCAAATACCTCGTGACCGAAATGGTCTGCTGGGCGACCGGCGGCCCGCAGAAGTACACGGGCAAAAACATGCGCGACTCGCACGAGCACCTGGCGATCACCGAGAGCGAATGGCAGGTCTTTCTCGACGACCTGCGGAACTCGCTCGACCGATTCGAGGTTCCGCCCGCCGAACAGGGCGAACTGTTTGCCATCGTCGACAGCACGAAGATCGACATCGTGCTGGGATAGCACCGCAATGCACCTCGAGCCGCAGGGCGACCGACCTGGACGGCTGTGCGCACTCGTCTTCCGGGGCGACGGCCGATCGGCCGTTGCTGCTGGCGGGTGGTGGCCTAAGATCTACCGGGGCCGACGCCAGCGCTCAAAGACCGCGAACATACCCGACATCAGCATCATGACGCAAAGCCAGACGAACATGCGCTGATTGTTGCTGAAGACTAGAATAAAACCAGCCACGCTGTAGCCGATCAGGGCCACCGCAAACCTCAGTTCAGGTCGCGTATCCGGTTGCCTCACGTCGCGGCACTGAGGCGGCCGCCCTTGCTCTGCCGGCGCTCGATACGGGTTCTCGTCCATGGCGCCTACCAGTTTGACGGCCTCGATGGCCCCATGTCGGTCCACGCATCCTTCCAGCGGGTCACCGAATCATCGAACGGCTGTGGACGTTGGCTCACCGGATAATAAAACATCGCACCGGCGCGCTCCAGGTCTCGGCTGCCGACGACGCTCACCGTGAGCGGGCCAACTCGATCTTGGGCCACTACTGCCCAGTGAGCTTCGTTGACTCCCCCTCCTTGCTAGGGTAGCCTGTACCCTGCAGGTGCTGCACGTCAACCGGCGGTTGGCGGCATCGACACATCCCAGCCACACAACGGAGGCGGCTATGAATCTTTCGCGGCGACTCCTCTTCGCGGCCTTACTGGCGACCCTCGTGACCGGCGGAGCCGAGGGCGAGGACAAAAAGCTCCAGATCATCGAGGGTTGGGGAACGGTTACCGATCCGCTGGGAGATTGCAGCATTGAGTCCGAGGGGCCGAAGCTCATCGTCAAGGTGCCGGGCGGCACGCACGACCTGAACCCGGTTGTCGGCGGCATGGACGCCCCACGAGTTCTTCAGTCGGTCGAGGGCGACTTTTCCATCGAGGTGAAGGTGACGGGGATTTCGACCCTGGTCGCAGATCCGCCGCGGCCAACAAGCGCCCCTTCGGCACGCGCCCCTTCAACAGCGCCGGTTTGTTGATCTGGGACGATGAGAGCAACTACATCCGCCTCGAACGCAACCGGTGGTGGGCTGTAGAAGGGCAACGATACGCCTGCTATCCGCCCCTGATCGAATATCATCGCAACGGCGAGCTTCCCATAACCAACCCCGATCCCACCTGGAATGAATTCTTCGCCGGGAAATCGACCTGGCTGCGGCTTGAGCGAAAGGGAGATTTGATGACGGCTTCCTACAGCCACGACGGCAAAAAATGGAGGGAGGCGAAGCAGTTTAAGGCCAAGCTCGCTACGCAACTGCGAGTGGGGTTAGTCGTCGTTAATACTTCCATCAGAGAGTTGAACGTGGAATTCGACGACTTCAAGCTGACCACGAATTAGATCATGCCCTCGTTGATCAGCGACGTTTGCGAGGAACCAACGTGCGGATTTGGATTCTTATCGCGATCTTGTGCATCTTGACGTCGGTGTGGGCGACCTATCGATATTTGAAAGACCGAACCGAGGCGGCGAGGCAAGCGCACTGGAACCAGGTCATCGAGCGGGGCGATTCGTTTGTTGCCGTAAACGGCGCTCCCGCACCTGCCAGCATGTTCGCTGCGACCGACGATTTCGCCAGCCCCGTCGCCGTGCGAGTGCCCGGTCCGGCCGCCGAATTTCGAAGAGTCGAACTGCCCTGGAGCGATTCTCAGGGAGCCAGTGGCCTGCTCAAGCAGATTGACGGCTGCCTTCCCCTCGGCGAAGGGCGAGACCTTCTCTGGAAAGGGGGCGAGCTGTTTCTCGCCAGGTCGTCCGACGGCGCGCGGCGCGTCTGGGCCGCGGACGAGCCGGGCTCGGAGTTCGGCCGGCGCGCCGCCGCCTGCTTCGACGGCCGCTACGCCTGGGCCCGGCTCGGGCGGGCCTCGCGCTCGCCGCGGCTGTTGGTCGTCGACCCGCAAAGCGAGCAGGTCTGGCAGTACACCTCGCCCGACGGCTCGCTTTCGGCCGCGCCCGATCTGGCGGACGAGGTTGGGGGGGCGTTCGATCTGGCTGTCACGCCGGTTTCGCCCGGAAAGGTCTGCGCGATCGTCAAGCCTCGGTCTTATCCCGCCGCCGTCGCCGAGGAGCCGGCCAAGGCTCGGCCGCCCGCGCCCGCCAGCCGGGCCAACGCATTCTGGGTTGGGACATTCGAGTTCGAGGCCCCCGACCGGCGCTCCGCCGCGCCGATACCCGTTCCCGACAAGCTGGATCTTTTTACCTGGCCGGTCGAAACGTACACGCTGGAGCACGACTCCCGGACCAAGGTCGTGGTCAGCCGCGGAGCCCGCTACTCGCGACTTATCATCGACCCGCACCAGCGGCGAATCGACCTGGCGAAGCTGCCTCTTGCAGGGGATTTCATGCCCTCGCTGACTGCCGTCCAAGTTGCCGGACACGACGGCGCGCTGTGGTGGATGAAGAGTTTAAGGACGTTCGCTCTCGGTGCGGACGACGCGTCGATCCTTGGGACGCCAGCGCTTGTGCGGGCGGCGCTTCCCGATCTCGCGGAAGGGGTCGCCCTGCGGAAAGCGCCCGTAGGGATCCTCGTCGCGCGCCGGGGCAGCCTCTACATCATCGGCGAGCGCTGCTGGCGGCTGCGCGGGTCGGGCCCGGAAGTGGAGGAGATCGCGAGCGAGCCCCCCTGGCAATTCGACGACTTCTTGAACTCGAACGGGATCGTAACTCGCACCCGCGGCAACACCGGCCCCGACATCTCGTTCAGCGAGACCTACACCATCTCCGAGCCGCCCCCTCCACCCGGCCGCGACCCCTTCCTCGCGCGCCTCGCCTTCGCCAGCGAGGTTTTTGGCTTCTTGATCTCCGCCTCCCAACCGGCCCCCGAAGGCGAGCCCAGCCAGGCGCCGGAGGAGATCCTTTACCAATTCAAGGTGCTCTCGGACTAGCGAGGCGGGGAAATGCCTGAAGTCGGGCCGCTTTTGACGGTGTGGCCCGAGACCACTACTATTAGTGACTGACGAGACGGGCCGGCTTTTTGGGGCCGGCCATGTTTGCTTGTCATCGGGTTACGCCTACGGCGGCGTTGGCTGGATGATCGTGGCATTTGGATTCAAAGTGACTGCAATTCAGGATGGAACTGGCTTCGTGAGTTCAAGTGAAGCCGAATGGACGTTCGAGTCGTCAGCTATGTCGAGCAGGTCAATCGATGGCCGGATTCCGGTCGACACATCTTGGCGCAATACGACGAGGGGACGATCCTCGTCTACCAGGCTATCGTCCATCCATCGGCCGCTTTACCGCTGAACACGAATCTTGCGCCTCTCGCTGCCGCTGCGCTGGCCTTTGCCGCATCGCGAGCCACCAAGCACAACAAGGTCACGGTGGTGGGGTACATGACCTTCCGAGACCCGCTGTTTGTCTCGTACGGGCAATACCCCCCAAGGGATGCACCCGATGATCTCATGGAACGAACATCCGAGGAGATGCTTCGTCGTCCCATAGGCTCCCTTTCGCCCTCTAGCTCGAGCGGCGCCGATGGCAACGGTCTCGGTGCCCCTGACTTGTGCGGGTGTAAGGTTTTCCCCCACAAGAACTGTAGGTATCGCCCCGACTAGCCCTTAAATAAGCGTACGCCGTATCACGGTGGCGGCCTCACGGGCGGCGCAGCCGCCCGCAGCGGACCCCGTCGGAGCCGTTGGCAAGATCTCGAATTGTCGGTCCGTCATCAAGTTCCTTCAGGGCTAGGCGCCAC
>DASZPH010000140.1:0-17927 GCA_035550375.1 Pirellulales bacterium
GACGGCGAAAGGGTGTGGGCCAGCGATTCCGATTTCACGGGCCAGCATCGCGGCAACGACGGCGCCATTGATGGCCCCAAACGTTCCCCATGCGATGATCCCCGCGACGGTGGACCGCGCTCGCTCATTCATTGGTCATCAGCCACAGCATCGTCTTCAAGGTGAACTGTGGGCGGGGCATGCTCATTCAAACGGGGAGGCGTCGTTTTTTGCGGGTGCCTGTGGCCAGTAGTCGGCATCAATTACGACCGGGGCCGGGAACTGCGGCACCATCACATCGTCCGCTCGGCGCCGCCTTTCACGTTCAAATCGGATGCCTCCGAAGAACGCCGCCACGACCAGCATGGCCACCAGCAACGCGCGGAGGGTGAATTGTGGGCGGGGCATCGTCATTCGCTTGTCTTCTCGCTGCGGGACGGCCTATCCCAAAAGAGTTCCCACGCCAGCCAAATACTGAGGGCCACAACCCCGACGCGAGCCCCTGGGGGCAACCAAGCCAAAAACGCGCAGTAGGCTGCGGCAATGGCGACGGCGACCGTCACTCTCAGGCTGAACTGAAACCGTCGGCTCATGGGGGATAGTCTACCCGATCCGGGCGAATTGGTGTTAAGATGGGCAAGTTGCGCCAGAGGTAGACAAGTGCTCTAATGCTGGGTTGGCGATCTGGCCGCAAAGTTAAGCTATGGCTGCTTCATCTGGGCAGTACATGGGGGCCAGAATGGCTACGTTCCTGACGGAAGCCGAAATCAAAGCGATCCTGGACGACCCTAAACCGGTCACCAAGCGATACCGAAGCGTCATGGCTCCTCGACCGCGAAAAGATCGACCGAACCAGCTTGGGAGGCGACTTAACGTCAGGAGCGTCGGCGGCAAGACATTTAAGGTCTACACCAGCGTCAACGCCAGGCTGACCAACAATTTCTCAATCGGCTTGATTTGGTATCCGTCCGCGCATGAGAAGCTCACGCTGATTCGCTGCAACGGCTGGCACGAAGCGCACCCGAACCGAATCGAACGGACGATCATTCAGCCGGACACTTGCCACATCCATAGGATTACAGAGCGATACCAGCTTGTCGGCAAACCAGAGGCTTATGCCGAAGAGACCACCGAATATCACGATTTCAAGACGGCGTTGCAATACTTCTTCTCTAAGTTTGGATTCTTTCTTCGCGACGATGACTATGGGCACGAATTGCCGCTGATAGACAAGCAGGTGCCATGATGGACAAGAACATTATCGACTCTATCCGTTCTCAGGTCGCGGCCGACATTCGGCTGAGCCCAACCGCAGACCGCTTAAGAATCGGAACACCATTGACGTTCGATGATGGAGATGCTTGTAGTTTCTTTCTGATTCAGCAGGGCGAGCAACTTGTCCTCAGTGATCTTGGCGATATTTTTACGCGGGCCGATTATCAGGAAACGGATCTCCGCGCCTCCGGACACCGAGCAAGATTTGACCGTTTGCTTGATTTCTACGGGATGCGAGAAGATTCCGGTCAACTCGTCATGGCAGTTGCGCCCGATAAGATGGGCGGTGCGATTTTCAGTTTTGCCCAGGCATCGCTAGAACTCGTGAGGCTTGCTAGAACGCCCGCCGACCGCAAGAAGAGGGCGGAGCGGAAATTTCGGGCGAAGGTCGGCAAACTTGTGCGTTCGCTCATTCCGGCGAATAAGCTAGACGAGAACTGGTATGATCGCGAGGAAGACCCGAACAAGTATTATCCGGTTGACTACAGGATTCACGGAACCACGGCCGACTGGTGGGTATTCGGAGTTGGCACAAGCACTAAATGCCTAAAGGCAACAGTGACCTGCCAGCATTACAGGCTGCTTAAACGAAAATTCCGTGGCGTGGCGATCTACAAGAATGAGGACGAATTGCCAAAAAGCGCCACTGCCCCCTTAGACGAAATCGTTGAACGGAAATTCACGCGATTCGGTGACGATGGAGCGATTGCGGCGTTCCTCGAAAACGAATTATCGCGCACGTAGCGAACCACGAACCGGCGCGATGGTCTATGTCTGCATGACCTTCGCGCCCTTCCAATTCTGCGCTCTCCACTTCCTGGAGAGCGGCCCGCGTCTTGGCGGCGCAGGCGATTTATACCCGCCCGTAGGGGCGCTTCGCGCGCTGGGTTCGATTCCCCCTCTCTCCGCTAAGCCTTCCGCTTGGCGGCACGGCCTAGATTCGCCCGTATCCATTCGGACAGGGAAACGCCCGCGCGTTCCGCTGCCTTGTGGTATTCGGCGCGCTCTTCGTCCGTCAGCCTGATTTGGAGTACGCGCCCGAGGCCACCCGGAGCCTTGGGCGGTCGACCCATTTTCTTCGCCATGACGGAATTGTAATGACAAAATGCGCGCATGGCAAGCGCAGTCTACTTGACGCCACGACTTTTGTCATTACAATAGTCGACAGGTAAAGAACCCCGGAACCGACGGCTAATCGGAACCGGGGCAAACACAACTCGGCTGCCGCCGAATCGCGTCTTGGCAGACAGATTTTAGCGGCTGGCCCCAGACAAGGGAAACGGCCGCATGGCGAACATCATGAGCATTGAGAAGCGGGACACGATCTTGAGGCTTCTCTGCGAGGGGAACTCGATTCGCTCCATCACCCGCTTGATGGGCACGAACATTCGCACGGTCTTGCGGCAGCTTGAATGGGCCGCGGGGCATTGCCAGCGCGTCATGGATGAACAGTTCGTCAACCTGCACCTAGGGCACGTCGAGGTTGATGAAATGTGGACGTTCGTCGGCAAGAAACAAGCGCGGCTGACCGTCGAAGAGAAGGCCCTGCGCCACGATATTGGCGACGAATATCTGTGGTACGGCATCGACCAAGAGTCGATGTTGATTCCGGCTTTCTTGGTCGGCAAACGGACCGGGGACAATGCTCGCCGCTTTATGCGGCAGCTTGCCTCTCGGCTTTGGTTACCCGGCCCGCACGAGAGCGATCGCCACGCTTTCGGCGCCGGCAGCTATCGGCCGGTGATTCAGATCTCAACAGACGCCTTCGTGGCGTACCCAGAAGCGGTCGACATGTTCCTCGGTCCCTACGCCCGATTCGGAACCATCGTCAAGGAATTCCGGAACAGCAACATCGTCTACCAGCCGTCGGAGATAGTCGGCAGCAAGCGCCGGGCGGTCTTTAACCTAGACGGCAAAGAGCGGTCGATATGCACCAGTCACATCGAGCGATCGAACCTGACGGTCCGCACCTTCATGCGTCGGTTTACCCGCTTGGCTCTCGGTTTCTCCAAAAAACTCGAACCGCTTCAGTGGGCGGTGACGTTGCACATGGCCTACTTCAACTTCTGCTGGCAACCCAGAACGCTTGAGGATCACATGACGCCCGCGATGGCGGCCGGTCTGACGAACCGGCCCTGGACGTTCGGGGAGTTGATGGGATCTTAGGTTCCACCGGTATGGCCATCTTCCGTTTGCCCCTCAAGGATGAGGGGCGTTGCCGCTTTCATGTCCTCGACGATATCCTCGATTCGGTCACCCGTCTTTGATGGCTTCTTCCACGCACAAAAACTTTCGCTGGCGGTTCGCGCCAACCAAAGACCAACTGCCCCAAGTGCAAGGATAAACGCCGTATTCCAGGAGTTCTTGCTCAGGCCCAGAGCATCTTTGAAATCGGTGGCCACCAGCGTGGCGAGTATCGTAATCCCAATGCCCGCTGGCGCAACCCATTGCCCGCGCGCAGTAGCATTGGCGAGCGTCCTCTGGAGACAAAGACGCATCTTGTCTGCCGTCGTGGCGATCACTTCCTGTTGTAGCCGCGTGTGGATTGTTACGCCTTTCGCAAGTTCTTTCGCAACGTCAAGTCGGTGTGAAGGCTCGCTCACGCTGGCGGTCCCTCTCTAGTCCAGAGGAACATTAGACCGAGCTTGGCAAGCGAATGAAAACTAGTAAACCCGCACGCTTGGCACACCATGCCCACGCACGGAAAAAGGCTTTTATCTCCGATTAAGGTCTTGGCATCGTTGACGTTTTTTGTTAGCGGAAGACTGAAATAGCCGTCGGCGATCGCAAAGGTATGCACGCCGCACATGGGGCATGCCTTTGGAAGTCCAACGGCGCTGAGCCGCTCGGCAATAACTCGGACATCCTCCTCGGGAATCTGTCGTTCCGGAAACACGCTGCCATACTCCTACCGGGATCTGCCCGCCCAACGAGTGCGGGGAGTATGGGTCCGCATCCGTTGGGCAGGCCAGCCGGTCATGACTCCGGCCGTCCCGTTCTCGGCATTTTATGAAGCGCAGCCCCAAAATGGGAGAGCCATCCCACCAGCCGCCCCGCCGCCGCTATCATGGTGGCATGGCCAAACGCAAGAAGAACAAAACGACGCCGTCTGCTAAACGCCCGAAGTCCGCTGGCAAGTTACTGACTAGTGACACGGTCGGCGTCGAAAGCATTCCCGTCGAAGATGCCGGCTCGCCCGACCTAATCAACCAGATACAGGATCGACTCGTGGCGATGGAGAAGGCCGGCTACAAGCCGATGGAGGTCTTCCCGGTAAATGACCTGCGCGGGGCGACTCGGCAGATTATCGTCTATGGGAAGCGCAAATGACGCTGCCTAATTTCCGGGCGGGCGGTTTTTTGAAACGGTATCACCACGCGCGACCCACTAATGTCGACTTGCAACGCAATTAGGTCACTTGCAACGTATTTCCGCCACCGGAGGGAATTGCGTTGCAAAGCCCATACGGGCATGGAAGAGAACCGAAAGAAACGTGACCGAAAGAAACGTGGCCGGCTCATTCTGGTCGCGATGCTTGTGTTCTACCCATTGAGCATCGGCCCGGCGGTCACGGTGCTTGGCGCGACCAATTCGCATCCCGCAGTGCGTGTCCCCTTCATGATTGCCTACGCTCCCCTTGTGGCAGTCGTCAAGGTGCTTCCACGGCCGTGCCAGCGCCTGGCCGAGCGTTGGGTCGAGCTTTGGGACTTCTACCGCTCTGACCTCACGCCTAATTTCCGGGCATAACGCTAGGCAGTCCATTTTGGCCCAAAGTCGATTTTTCCCTGACACTTGGTTCAAAAGGCATCACTACCGGGGCGGGGGCCATCTTGCACATCGACCGGCGGCGTGAATAATAGCGGCTGTAACTTGAAGGGGAAGGCGGGGCACTTATGATCACTGTGTTGGAGTGGCGACTTTGACCTTCGTTCATTTCACGAGGAGAGACTGAATGAGACTGATGCAGACTTTTCTGGCGGGCGTGGCGCTGTTGGCCGGCATGTCGCTGGCTTATGCCGCCGAGTTGAAGAGCGGCAAGCAGGCAGGCGACGCCATCGGGGCCTTCGATGTCGTCAAGTGCGCCGGCACGGAAGACGACGGGGTCGACCTGGGCACCAAGCTGTGCTATCGCTGCAAGTACGGCAACCGGCCGATGGTCATGGTTTTTTCCCGCACGTCTGACGCGGGAGTCGCGGGCCTGGTGAAGAAGCTCGACACCGCGGTCGACAAGAACTCCGGCGACAAGCTGGCCGCCTTCGTCAACCTGCTTGGCGACGACGAAGCGGCCCTGGAAGCCCACGCCAAGGAGCTTGGCAAGCAGGCCGCCGCCCCGCGCGTGCCAATCGTCGTCCCAGTCGAGTACGAAAACGGGCCGGCCGACTACGGCATCAATCCTGACGCCGAAGTGACCGTGATCATGGCCGTCAAAGGCAAAGTCGTGGCCAACCACGCTTACGGCCCCGGCCAGCTCAACTCGAAGGCCGTCGACAAGATCATCGCCGACGTACCGAAGATCTTGGAATAGAAATCTGCGACCCGGCTATTCGGGAGATGGCCGGCTTGGATGGCGCGTTGAGTGCACCTCGCCGGCATTGACCCATATCGATCGCTCATGTGGCCGCCCATTGAGGCGGCCACAGCTTTTTATATACTCCAGGCATGGCTGAACTCTGTGATATCGGACTGATCGGTCTCGCCGTCATGGGCGAGAATCTGGCACTCAACATCGAGAGCCGCGGCTACCGCGTGGCCGTCTTCAACCGCACCACGAGTGTCGTCGATGAGTTCATCGCCGGCCGGGCAAAGGGAAAGCGGTTCACGGGCTGCCACAGCGTCGAAGAGTTGGTCGCCGCCCTGGCCCAACCGCGCAAGATCATGCTGATGATCAAGGCCGGTCCGGCGGTCGACGCCGTCATCGAGCAGCTCCTCCCGCTGCTGTCGCCGGGGGACGTACTGATCGATGGGGGCAACACCCACTTTGCCGACACCGAACGGCGCACCAAATACATCGAGTCAAAGGGGCTGCTCTTTATCGGCACCGGGGTGTCGGGCGGCGAGGAAGGCGCGCTCAAGGGACCGAGCATGATGCCCGGAGGAAGCCGGGCCGCCTGGCCGGCGGTCAAACCGATCTTCCAGGCCATCGCCGCCAAAGTAGGACCGAACCACGACATTCCCTGCTGCGACTGGGTCGGACCCCGCGGCGCCGGGCACTATGTGAAGATGGTCCACAACGGCATCGAATACGGCGACATGCAGTTGATTTGCGAAGCCTATTTCCTGCTCAAACAGGCGCTGGGACTGACCAATGCCGAGCTGTACGACGTCTTCGCCGAATGGAACCGGGGCGAGCTCGACAGCTATCTGATCGAAATCACCCGTGACATCTTCAGCGTCAAAGATCCAGAGGGCAACGGCGATCTGGTCGACGCGATCCTCGACAAAGCGGGTGCGAAGGGGACGGGCAAGTGGATGAGCCAGCTTGCGCTCGATCTGGGAGTGCCGAGCACGCTCGTGACCGAGGCGGTGTACGCTCGAAGTTTGTCCGCCCTGAAAGAGGCCCGCCTGCGGGCGAGCAAGGTGCTCAAAGGCCCGGCCGGCACATATCGAGGGGACAAGAAGGCATTTATCGAGGCGGTGCGGCACGCCTTGTATGCGTCGAAGATTTCCAGCTACGCCCAGGGCTTTGTGCAGTTGCAGGCGGCTGCGGCCGAGCACGATTGGCCGCTCGACTATGGCAGCATCGCCCTGTTGTGGCGAGGTGGCTGCATTATCCGGGCGCGCTTTCTCGAACGGATCAAAGAGGCCTTCGACGCCGATCCGAGGCTCGAAAACCTCCTCTTGGCACCCTACTTCACCAAAGCCATCGAAGAGGCGCAGCCGGCCTGGCGGCACGTCGTGATGACGTCCTTTGAGCTGGGGATCGCCGTGCCAGCCTTCTCGACGGCACTGACCTACTACGACGGCTACCGCACGGCCCGCTTGCCGGCCAACCTGCTGCAGGCCCAGCGAGATTACTTTGGCGCCCACACCTACGAGCGAATCGACAAGCCGGGCGTCTTTCACACTGATTGGCTGCGGCTACGCAAAGAGCCGAGTTAGCGCAGCACTGCCAGGTGGTAGGTCAGGTTGCCTAGCCTGACGAAGTCCTGCAGACCGCGCCGCGAGGGTTAGATGGGCGGTTGCGGGCAAAACTGCCGCCCCGACCAAATGACACTGATAGGGACCACCTCAAGAGGGAAAGGTGCCCGTTTCAGACCGTCATCTCTTTCAGCGCGTCTTCGTAAGCCGGCCACGGATGGTTGGGGAACAAACTCCGCCAGCGGCTCGAATCGAGCGAATTGTCGCGCGGCCGCGGTTCGTCAGCCGCGGTCGAATCGCGAGTGACGGAAATTAGCGAAGCGGCGTCGCATCCTAAAGCGTCTGCCAGCCGTTCGCCCATTTCCAGCCGGCTCATTCGCTGCGGGCCGCCCAGGTGCAATAAGCCGGTGAAATCCGACTGGGCGATCTGGATCAGCGCCGACGCCGCCGTCGATAACGCCAAGGGCGTGCGCCACTCGTCGCTGAACAGGCGGCAGGGGCGGCCTTCCCGGATCGCCGCAACCTGCTCGTCAAAAAACGACCGGCGCTCCCCGAGCGCCGGGCCGAAGAGCAAACTCACTCGCACGACGGCGGCCCGATCGTAGCTCAGCGTTGCCTCTTCAGCCGCGAGTTTCGTGCGTCCGTAGATCGACAAGGGCCTCGCTTCATCGGGCTCCTCGTATCCACCCTTGCTCCCGTCAAAAACAAGGTCGGTCGACACGAGCAACAGCCTGGCCCGCCACTCGGAAGCCAGCGTCACCAACTCGCGTGTGGCGTCCGCGTTCACGTGCCAAGCCATTTCGGGCAACGCAAAACACCTGGCCACGCTGGCCATCGCCGCCGCGTGGACAACAACGTCGGGCCGAATCGCCCGTAACGACTGCCTGAGCGGCTCGCCGTCGGTGAGTGATACGGGTGCGATTTTAAAACCGAAGGCCATCCCCGGCTGCGAACCGCTCCAGGCCGTGACCCGATGATCCGTTTGCGAAAGATACCGGAGCAGATAGTTGCCCAAAAGGCCACTGGCACCGGTGACGAGGATATGCATGGTTAGTCCTGGTACGGGCGTCGTTCGCCGGGAAAGGACACGGCAAACAAAGCCAGAATAATCCCCTCAAGATCCGCGAATCAACAGCCGATACTTGTTCCCCGCCGGGACACGATCTGATCGAGGTTCAGATCCCGGCGCCCATCGCAGCCGCGCGTCGCGCGGCTGCTCTCCACTCGGAGCAAACATGTCGACTGTCAATTCTGTCGGGATCACGACGTCTCAGCTTTCGTCGGCGCTGTCGGCACTCAATGGCTCGGCGCAGTCCACGGGCGACGCCTCGCAGGGAAGCCTGTCGCTGACCCAATTGCAACGGATCTTGCGGCAGCAACTCGACCAGGCATTCCGGCAGGGCGCGTCGCTGCCCGACACCGGCACGTCATTGGCGAACGCTGTCTCGGCAACTCTCCAACAATATGGCGTGAGCGACGAGGAACGCGACACGGTTGTCAGCGGTTTACAGCAGATCTTCGCCCAGGCGGGCAGCCGCTCCGAGGCGCGGCAGAACGCCCAGCAATTCCTCGATAATTTCGTGCAGGGCCTCGACGGCTCGACGCTGGCCAGTCCGGCGACGACGAGCACTTTGCCCACTTCCGGCCAGAATATCGACTTTTCGGCGTGAGCGGTTGGCGCCCGTCCGGGCGATCAACATCCTCCGGTCATAAACGCCGCCCCACTTACAGAGAAAACGAGCCTGAGAGCCGTCCGCCTGCTTGCTTGCATTCCATCCCGTGCGGGCATCAAATGACGTGAGTCAATGCCAGGACTCACGCGATGGGACGACTCCTCACGATCGCGATCATCGTAGGCACCGCCGCGGCCATTCTTGGTGGACTGACTGGCGCAATCTTGCTGGCCGCCGCGGCGCCGCTTCCCGAAGACCGGGTCTGGTTTGTCTGGCTCTGCGCAACGTTGACGGGCAGCGTTGCTGCGGTGACCGCAAGTGTGGCGATGCGGTCGAGCAAGCGGAACCGAACCGGCAGCGGCAACGACTTTAATCGCGCCCTGGCAAGCGTGCTGGCGGGAGGTGGCGCCGGAGCGGCGCTTGCCCAGCGAATGTTCGATACATCGCCGCGGGGGAGGCAATTGATTCTCTTTGCCGCGGGCGCGCTGGTCGGGGGATGCCTTTTCGTCGTGCACCGGCGCCTGCGGCAACCGGCGCAGAGACTGGTGGACCGCCGCATTGCGGACAATCCGCATTACAGTCGGTCGAGTACCGTACTCCTACATGATCTTCACGCCGATTCGCTGCCGACACCGATCGTCGACATCCTGATGGAACGAAGAGCCCGCGGCCGCTGGTTCCAGTTCACGCTCGGCTCGCTGCTGGCTTTGACACTCATCGCCAGCCTAAGTCTGGCGCTCTGGGTGCGAGGACCGATGAAGCGCCGCCAAGTTCTTACGGCAATCGAGCGAAGCGGTGGAGGCCGAGTCGGCTACGCCACGCGCGCACCCTACTGGGTCGTCGACCTCTTGGGCGACACGGCCCGCGGCATCTTCGATGAAGTCGACAGAATCGAGTTGAGCAACGCCACCGACGCCGATCTGGCACGCCTCGGCTTCCTGTCGCGATTGCGATCGCTCTCGCTTACGGGAAGCGTGACGGACGAAGCCATGAAGAAAGTCGTGCAATGGCAGTCGCTGGAAGAACTCGATCTGGCGGGAACGAACGTCAGCACGAAGGGGCTGGCGGAACTTCGGAGGCTGCCGCGACTTCAGTCGTTGCGCGCGCCGTTGTCGATCGACGACGCCGGTCTGAAGGAGATTGCGGCTGTGACAAGTCTCACGAAGTTGTACCTCGACGGCCGCTATGGATACGCCGGGCGGTGGTTTGGAGTGACGGGGGCCGGACTAGATCATCTTAGAAACCTAGCCCAACTCACAGAGCTATCTTTGGCCTACCAAGCGGTCGCCGACGACGATCTGGCCTTTCTCGAACAGTTGCCACGGCTGAAAACCCTCCGCCTCGACAATACGAGGGTTACCGATGTCGGCTTGCGACACCTGGCGCGCCTCCAAGAGCTCGAATTGTTGAACCTGACGAGAACGAACGTTACCGGAAGCGGGTTTGAGAATCTGACGGCGCTTACCCAACTGCGAAGGCTCGACTTGGGCGGTTTACCGGTAACCGACCGGGGACTAGAAGGGATCGCCGCTCTCACCAATCTTGAGATGCTTGATCTTACAAGGACGAAAATCACCGATGCGGGCTTGGTTCACCTTAAGACGCTGAGCCGGCTCCAGTATTTGAACCTTATGTTTACCGCGATCAGCGATGCGGGATTGCCCAACTTGGAAGAGCTGACCAGCATCGAGGTGTTTTATCATGATTCGACAAACACGACCCCGGCCGGGATCGCACGGCTAGAAGACGCCTGGCGAACACGTCGAACTCGCAAGCATCCGGTCGATTGAAGCGACGCAGTTGGCGAATCAAGCGGATCTTCGATCCACTTGCGGAGAAAGCAGGCTACCGTGCCGCGGAGGCCAGTTCCGCGCCGCGGTGCCGGTAGATGTACAACCCGGCCTGCTCTTCGACGAGCTCGTAGTATCGCGGCAGCTCCGCCAGCACCTCTGGCGGCCAGGAGTGCGTGTCCGTCTCCACCGCATTCTGGTGGTGGGCAAGATGTCGATGGAAGACGAGCCATTTGATTCGCCCGTCGCGCATGCGTTCGACGACCGGGGCCGGATGGAGCGCGCCGCTGCCGACAAGCATCGTGTAGAGGTAGGGGTCGCTCACCTGCGATTCGTGGCCGGACGCCAGCACCACGTCCATCATCTTGCCGTCGGCGAGCAGACCGACGTCGGCGGGCTCGTCGGCCAGGCGGAGACGAACCGACTCGCTCCAGCGAGAGGTCAGGGAGAGCGAACGGCGAACGGTTTTGATCTCTCTCAGCGTGGGCACGATCATGAGGCAAGAAAGGCAGATCATGGCTACCTGCGCGCGGCGAACGTTCAATTCGTACAGTCGAGGAATCCCGTCGACGGCGATGGCCAGCGAACCAAGAATGGCCGGCTCAAGAAAGTAGTTGATCTCCGCCCCCCGCTTGCACGAGAGCACGGCCGCCAGCAAGAGACTGAGCAGAAAACCAAGGCTGTAAAGCGATTCCAAAAAACGCTGCGGCGACGAAATCAACAACCAGGCCGCGACGAAGGCGGCACCCGTCCCCACGGGGCTGGTCAAGAACTGGTATCCGAGCGAATAACCCCGCCAGATTGTCATTGGGTTGGCGTTGCCCACAAGCACGGCCCTGAGAAAAAATCCGCCCGACAGACGGTCGATGATGAACCAGATGAGCATCCCCAGCACGGCGAGGCCGCCGGTGAAGCAGGCCGCCTCGCGGTAGCGCCGCGTTGCGAGCAAGTGGGCAAGAATCGGCAGCGCGGCCAGCGAGGCGGTGGGCTTGGCCAGCGAACCGAGGGCAAGGGACACCGCTGCGACGACGAGGCCACGCCGTCCCCCACTAGCGACCGAAAAGGCCGTGGCGACGAAAAGCATGGCCAGCGTGTCAACCCGGGCAAATGGCAGCCATTCGACCGCCGGCAGGGAAAGCAGAAACGTGGCCGCCGCCAGCAGCCCGATCTCGACGCGCCGCGTGCCGCGATAGGCCGTAAACGCGATCACGGTTGCGATGCCCAGTCCCGCCGCCAGTGCGACGATGCGGCCGGGAACGAGGCTGTGCTGCCACCCCGTGAGCCGGATCACCTGGTTCGTTGCCCAGTAGTAGGCCGGACCGTAGCAGCTTAGACCGTACGGCAGCTCTCGCATCCAGGCGGCGGAGACCGACTGGGCCTGCATCTTTTCGCACATCGCCAAGATCGGGCCCTCGCCGTATGTGCGCCGAGCCGGGTTGAATACGAGACAAATCTCGAGCGCCGTAGCGGCCAGCAGAACTAGTCCGATCGCCAGACATGCTGCAATTCGGATTCGGTTTCCGTTATTCATCAGCGGCTCTACCTTCGGCTTTCCTGGCAAGCGGATCGTCGGGAACCTGGTAGAGCGACCAAGTTTTGTTCCCCGCGACCATCGGCAGCGCGAGATTCCATTCAGGCCCGGTCAGGATGCCCGTAAACCCGAACTCGTGGGCGAGCCGTTGCCAGTCCGCCGTGCTGCGACGTTGCCAAAGCTCGTAGCCGCTGTGCGGCATCAAGCCGCCCCAGTTTTGCCATCCCGCGGGTCGCGGCGCCAGCAGATCGTCGCCGTAAACCCGCTTCACGATCTCGTTCATAGGGGGGCCGGAAGCAGGTACGTAGGTCAATTGATTCATCGCTTCGCCGTTCATCAACACCGGACGGCGAGTGTGCAGTTGCGCGAGCCCCAGGCGAGGGACGACGAGCAGCATGCCCGATTGCTGGCGGGCCGCGGCGATCACGGGGTCGTTTTGCGGGGCGGCGAGCACATCGCAACCCTCCTGCAATCGCTGGCTCAATACCCAACCGGCCAACGCAACGCACGCCACCGCGGTTGTCAGGGACGCAAAGTGCCTGAGCCGACCGAGGCGGCGGGTGATCATGGCCGGAAACAATGCGGCGAGCAGGCACGGAAGACCGAGCCCCGTGCCACCTTTGACGAGTACGGCCAACCACAGGCTCGTCAAGACGCCCAGGCGTAATGGCCAACCGAGATGCTGCAACGTGCCTCGCCAGAGCTGTTTCTTCAGCAGCCACAGCGTGGGCACCGTCAGCCAGATGAGGACTGCCAGGTGCAGGTCGCTCATCCAGAGGAACCCGGCCACGATCAGACCTGCCGAAGCGCCAAGACGAACGAACTGCTGCAGGCGGCGGCGACCGCCGCCCTCGGCACTCGACGCCAGCACGAAGAGAAGAATGAGACCGGCGGCGATGAAGATTTTTTGTGCGGCGGGCACATAGATGAGCTGCTTGCTGAGCATCAGCGTCCGCAGCGCGCAGAACAGCGACAATCCGGCCAGCAATCCGTGAATCGACCAGATGCGTCTCCAGCGCGCGAGCAATCCAATGAGCATCGTCGGATAGGCCAGGTTCGCCAGGTTGATGAAACGGCCGGGCATCGCCATCACCACGGCCATCGGCAGCCACTGCAAGAAATGAGTCAGGAGGCAGAGCACCAGACTTACGACGGCGGAAACGGTCAAGATTCGCAGCAAGAGGCGGGAGGGCGGCGGCACCTCATCGGCGAACCAAGCCTGAACGACGGCCCCGAGTGCAAACAGCATCCATCCGTATTGGAAGTCGACATGGCCCAGCGGTACCGGCACGCGGTGGTTGTCCCATCCGTCCACGAAAGCCGAGAGGATCTGTTTCGCTAGCGTGGGATCGACCGCCGGCAGACCGCTCGCGACGTATTGTTGGGCGGCGAAGCTGACGACGCTCAGCAGCGCGGCTGAGAAGAACCAGGGGAGAATCGAAACGATCCGTAACCGTTCCGTTTTCCAGTTCCAGAGCAAGGCCACCAAAGTTGTCGCGATGCACCAACTGCCGAGCGATGGGTGGAGGGACGGCGCTAGGCCGCTGAGAAAGGCGGCCCATCGCCGCAGGCCGAGCCCCCAGAGCGACCACACGAAAAGTACGGTGGCCGCACCCGTCACGCCGTAGGTCGTCCAGTAGGGGTCGCTGATAAGAAAGATCGGGTAGACCGCGCCGTTCCCCTTGCAGACGTTGGTTGCCAGGTAAAGCATGGGCACGGTACAGGCCACGATGCGATCGCGGCTGAAGGCATAGCTGATGAGCCCTAGCGCCTGCTGGCCTAGCACGGCCGCCGTACAGGACACGATGAGCGACACAGCCTGCTCACTGGCACCGCACCACAAGAGGATGGCGGGGATTTGGTGCAGCAGCGTCCACGATTTGACGTGGTACATGTAGAACGGGTTGTCGGCCGGGTATTTTACGATGCCGGCTACAACCTGCGCGCTCTCGACTGCGATCTGCCAACCCGACGTCAAACCGAAGTGCAGCCCACACAGCGCGCTGACGAACAGGACCAACGCGATGTCGTGGCCGATACTCGGCGAAAGACGGCGCGCTCCCTCGGCTGGCATCCGACGCCTTCTGCGCAGGTTCGGTCTCAGCGGCCGCGCGGGACGACGAGGCACGAACCGAGCTTGAGGCGAGATATGGCTGCCGGGCACCATGACTTTGCCGGGATAACTGCCCCGGTTATGAGGAGCGAATTCCCACCAGGTTGGCGGCCTCTGCCCGCGCTAGTCGCCATTCCGGGCCATCCGAAAGCGACGGAACTGTCGAAAACCCTTGCGTGTCGCGGATGATGAAGTTGGGGCGTCCCTTCGATTCCAGGAAGATCGAGGCGATGTACGTTCCCAGGATGCCGACGCTGATCAATTGCACCCCGCCCAAAAACAGCATCACCGCCAGGATGGCCGCCGTTTCGGGCACTTCCCCCCCGCGCCACCAACGCGCGATCATGAGTCCCAGATACGCGAAAGCACCAAACGAAAAGAAAAGCCCCAGTGCCGTCGAAATCTTCAACGGCACGTCGGAGAACGAAATGATGGCCGAGTCGATGAAATTCCGGATGACTTTCGGGCCCAGCACGCAGAATTTCGTTTTTCCCGACCAGCGCGCATCGCGGTGGTAGTAAACCCTCGTTTGCCCCAGGCCGATCCAGCAGACCAACCCGCGGAGGAAGGGGCGTTTTTCCTGGAACTGCGTCACCAGATTCACCGCCCGCCGCGAAAGAAGCTTGAAATCACCCGCATCCAGCGGCAAGTCGATGGTCGACACCATCCGCAGGAGCCAGTAGCCCAGACGCGTGACGGCCAATTTGACTCGCGTCTCGCCGGCACGTGAGCGCCGCACCGTGTGGACCACGTCGACGTCCGGCTGGCTCTGCCAGGAACGAATCATCTCGGGAATGACCTCAGGCGGGTCCTGCAGGTCGGCGTCCATGTAGACCACCGCGTCCCCCCGGGCGTAGAGCATTCCCGCCAGGACGCAGGGCGAAACGCCAAAATTGCGCGACATGTTGATCAACCGAATATCCGACCGCTGGCGGGCTTCACGGCGCAGAATCTCTTCGGAGCGATCGGTGGAGGCGTCGTTGACGAAGATCAACTCGTAGCCGCCGATCTGACCCTGTTCGATGAGCGCCTCAAATACGGCCCGCGTACGGCGCAAAAGCTCCGGCAGCACGGCTTCTTCGTTGAAGAAGGAGAAGACGACGGAGATCACCGCCGATGAGTCCCGGAGTTCGCTCATGCTCACCGCACTCCGTGCTTGGCCAGAAACTCCCGCTGATAGGTCACCCAACCGCCGAGACGGCGGCGATACTGCCGGGCTCGCTCGGGTTCGGCCGTGGCCAGGTTCTGCGACTCGGCGCGGTCGGTCTGCAGGTCAAATAGTTCTTCCAGCGAGGTGTCGACGTAGTAGTGGTACTTGTAGCGACCGTCACGCAAACCCAACACCACCTCATTTCCTACGGAGAGAAAATACGCTCGACGGTCGCGCTCGCGAAACAGGCTTCTTCCCTGCCAGACGGCGGGCGCGGGCACATTCAACAAATCGAGCAGCGTCGGCGCAATATCGATGTGGCGCCCCACGTTGTCGTCGCGCCGCGGCATGTCTTTCAGGCTGGCGTGCAGCAGAACGAGCGGCACGTGAACGGTCTGTTCGTAGATGCCGAAGCTATGAGTGCGCTGGTTGTGCTCGCCGAAGCTCTCGCCGTGGTCGGCCGTAATCGCGATCAGCGTCGATTCGGCTAGCCCCCGCTTCTCCAACTCGGCGATCAACCAGGCGATCTTGGCGTCGGCCGCTCGCAGCGCGTTAAGGTAGCGGGCCTGCTCCTCATCCTCGACGCCAAAGTCGTAGAGGCCGTCGGAAGGAGGGTAGTACGGATGATGGGTCTCGATCGTGTAGGCGAAGGCAAAGAACGGTTTGCTCGGTTCGGCGTCGATCCAATCGAGCACGTCCTGGTACATGGCCCGATCGTCGATCCCCCAGGAACTGATCTGGTGCTCCGGATGGGTACTCGCATCAAGCACGGCATCTGCGCCACGGGCCTTGAGGAACCGATCTCGCTTTTGCCAGCCCCAATATCCCGAGTGGGCGTAGCAGGTCCGGTAACCATGTTCTTTCAGCACCTGCGGCAGGCTGATCACGTCGAATTGCGGATTGTCGCGTACGATGAGCAGCCAATCGGGCCGCGGATAGACACTGTTCGTAAGGGCGACCAGGCTCTTGCAGCTCGATGCTGCCTGGGCATACACATTCTCAAACACAACTCCTTTCTCCTTCGCCAACCGGTCGACGTTGGGTGTGGTCGGGAAACGCGAGCCGTGCGTTCCAAAGTAGTCGACCCCGGTCGATTCCAGGACAATCAGGATCACGTTTTTCGGGCGTTGCTCGGCAGGCACCAGAGGCTGGCTCGGCAGGGAGTTCTCCGGCAACGAGGCAGCACCGATCGGTTTGCGAAAATCGCTGTCGTCGATTTCATCGAACGAATAGGTGTGCGTGAAGGGGCGGTCCTTCGACAGCTCCTCGACGCACGAAGCGACCAGCACCCAGTGCGGGCTGCGTGCGATGCGCCTCTCCCAGCGGTTTGGGTCTGTCCATTCGGCCTTCACGTACCGCTGGCAGGCCATGCCGCCGGCGACGACTCCCGCCAAGGCGACAACCATCACTCGCCATCCGACAGGGGCCAAAACGCGGCGGGCCGATCGTTGCCGCAAGGCCCAGGGAGCCATGAGCACGGCGACGGGACAAGCGATGAGTAGGGCCACGATGCCGGCCGGGAAGTATTCTCCCGCCGAGGAGAGCATGACCTCCGGCCCGCCGACGAAGGAGAGCAAACGGACCGTAAAGGGAACCTTCGTTACCTTGAACATCGGCACGCTGGCCACGGCGTACACGGCGCACACTGCGAACAGGCCCATCGAACATCGCCGCCAGGTTCGTCCGACGAGGGAAGGCCACCAGCGCAACGTGTAGGCGACAAACCAGCAAACGACGGCCAGCCCGCAGGCGAAGCACATATCGGGCGCCGAAATGACGGCCAACCGCAGCACCCAGCGGACGAACTCACCCACCGTCGAAACGGGGAAGGGCAAGAGGATCCACTTACCCACGATTCCCACGGCCGCCAGCGAGGTGGCCAACGCCAGCCAGATACTGTCAAACTCCGCCGTAGCCGGCGAAATACCTCCGGGCTGCGGTTGGAACAAGTCGACGGTCTGCTCACGCGCGACCGTCTCTCGGACGGCCGCCCGCGGCACGGCAACCAGATCGGTGTCTTGCGCCGATGTCATGGCGACTCCTTTCGCTAGTGGCAAAGCGGCATCCCTTCCGCCAGAGAGACAGCCCTTGTTGGCCGCTCCGACGCCTCTAGAATCGCCCCAAGTATCTGCGCTTGGCGAAACGGGTCAAGACGGATTGGCCTTCTCGCTTGGCTACGGAGGCCGATGACGCGGCGCGGCATCGGGTCGGAGGGGGCGTTGCCGCCCCCGTCCGCCCACACCACCGTACGTACGGTTCCGTATACGGCGGTTCAGTTTGAACACGCCAGACGTTGCGATTCCTCAAGGAGGCTGACGAGACCCAGTTGGCGGAGGTG
>DASZPH010000141.1:0-19778 GCA_035550375.1 Pirellulales bacterium
GCACCTCCGCCAACTGGGTCTCGTCAGCCTCCTTGAGGAATCGCAACGTCTGGCGTGTTCAAACTGAACCGCCGTATACGGAACCGTACGTACGGTGGTGTGGGCGGACGGGGGCGGCAACGCCCCCTCCGACCCGATGCGCGCTCGCGTCCTGGATAACCTTTCATCGCGAATGCGTGCGAAACCGCGCACCCCGCACGCATCGAGCGCGCTCCCATCGCGGGGAAATACCCTACGGGCCCACCGCAGAAGAAGATTCCCCGCGTCCACGCAGGCGCCGATGCGCCGGCAAGATGCCTGAGCGGTTCGGCGCACGACGTGCGTTAGAAGTTTAGCAGGTGCTTGGCCACCAAACTCACCCGACTGAAAGAGCACGATCATGAACTTGGCAGAACTTTTTAGAAGCGATGTGGTGACCGTTTCGCCCGACGATTCGATCGCCCAGGCGATGCACCAGATGGATCAGAAGAACGTGGGGGCCGTCGTCGTGGTGCGTGACCGAAAGGTCGTCGGCATCCTTACCGATCGAGACGTGGCGCTCGCGCTGAGTGTGCGCGGTTACACGTCGGCGACACACGTCAACGACGTAATGACCCGCGACGTGGTGACCATCTGGGAGGACCAGGGGGTTTTCAACGCCACCCAATACATGCAAGGGCACCAGGTGCGCCGCTTGCCCGTAATCAATCGCGACAATGAGCTGGTCGGCATCGTGACTCTCGATGACCTCGTGGCCTTGCTCGCCAATGAACTGCGAAATGTCACGGCGGCCATTACGCCGGTCTTGAGCGAGAAATCGTTTTAAGGTTACGCTGCTGTCCGCCCGCAACCGTTCCAGCATCGAGAGGTTTGTCCGTGCCCGTTCGCAATCTAGAGAAGATCTTCCGGCCGGAGAGTGTCGCCGTGGTCGGCGCCAGCGACCAGCCGGGCAAAGTAGGCCACACCCTTCTGCACAACCTTCGGCTGGGCGGTTTTCGCGGTGCGATCTATCCGATCAATTCCAAACGCTCTAGCGTGCAAGGGATGCCGGCTTTTGCGGGCCTCGCCGATCTTCCGTCGGCCCCAGACCTGGCCGTCGTTTGCACACCCGCGCCGACCGTGCCGGGGGTGATCAAAGAATGCGGCGAAATGGGCACGCGCGGCGCAATCATTATCTCAGCCGGGTTTCGCGAAGTGGGAGCGGAAGGACGGGCGCTGGAGGATGAGATTCGACGTGAGGCCGCACGCTACGAAGGGTTTCGGATCGTAGGTCCGAATTGCCTGGGAGTGATCGCACCGCATACGGGCCTCAACGCGAGCTTCGCCGCGGGAACGCCGCCGGCCGGCCACGTCGCCTTTTTGTCGCAATCCGGCGCCCTGTGTACCTCCGTGCTCGACTGGGCACTGGAAGAAGGGATCGGTTTCTCTTATTTCGTCTCGATCGGCAACATGCTGGACGTCGGCGTGGGCGACCTGATTGACTACTTCGGTGCCGACCCGACCACCGATTCGATCGTGCTCTATGTCGAGTCGATCAGCGACGCCCGCCAATTCATGTCAGCCGCGCGGGCCTTCGCCCGGCAGAAGCCGATCGTGGTTTATAAGGCCGGCCGGTTTGCCCAGTCGGCGAAGGCCGCCGCGTCGCACACCGGCGCGATGGCCGGAGTCGACGCCGTCTATGACGCGGCTTTCCAGCGGGCCGGCGCCGTTCGGGTATCGCTGGTCGACGATCTGTTCGACTGTGCGGAATTGCTGGCCCGCAAACGGCTTCCCAAAGGGCCGCGTCTGGCGATCGTGACCAACGCCGGAGGGCCGGGCGTTATGGCTACCGACGCCCTTCTGAGTCTGGAGGGTACACTGGCCACGCTTTCGGACAAGCTCCTCGCCGCGCTCAGCGGTGCCCTGCCTTCCTGCTGGTCGCACGGCAATCCGATCGACATTTTGGGTGACGCGCCGCCCGAACGCTTTGCCCAGGCGCTGGAGCTCACGCTGGCCGACGAGGCAATCGACGCGGCGCTGGTCGTGCTCACGCCCCAGGCGATGACCGATCCGACTGGAGCCGCGCGAGCCGTGGGCGCCGTGGCCGCGCGTTCGTCCAAGCCGGTGCTTGCCGTCTGGATGGGCGGAAAGTCGGTGCGAGAAGGGGTTGAACTGCTCAACGAGCGAGGAGTGCCGACGTACAACACGCCCGAGCACGCGGTTCGCTCGTTCATGCACCTCATCACCTACGCCAAGAACCTCGAGACTCTCTACGAAACGCCTCGTGACGTGCCGCTCAAGTTCACCGTCGATCGTGCGGCCGCCCGCTGCCGGTTCCATGATCTGGCCGCCGGCGGAGCGAGCATCCTCTCCGAAGACGCATCCAAAGAATTGCTCGACGCTTATGGAGTCTCCAGTGCGATGCCGCTGCGGGCGCCGACCGCCGACGAAGCGGTCAAGATCGCCGAGCTTATTGGCTACCCGGTCGTGGTTAAGATCGCCTCGCCCGACATCACCCACAAGACCGACGTCGGCGGGGTGGCCCTGGACGTTCTCAATGCGGAGCACGTGCGGTCGGCATTCGCCCGCGTGACGTCCGCCGCGCACGAGAAACGGCCTGAGGCGCGCATCGAGGGGGTTACCGTCCAGCGGATGATCTCGGCCCCCGACGGCGTTGAACTCATTCTCGGCGCCAAGCAGGATCCCATTTTCGGGGCGGTGATCCTGGTGGGGGCGGGCGGCGTGACGGCCGAACTTTTCCGGGACCGGGCGCTCGGGCTGCCCCCTTTGAACGAGCGGCTGGCCACGCGGATGCTGCAATCGCTTCGTTCTTGGCCCCTGCTGAACGGCTATCGCGGGCGGCCCGCCGTGAACGTCGAACGGCTGATCGAAGTCATCATGCGCTTCTCGTACCTGGTGGCCGATTTCCCGGAGATTCTCGAAATCGACATCAATCCCCTGCTGGTCACGCCCGAACAGGTCGTGGCGCTGGACGCCCGTATGGTCGTCGATCGCCAGCGGGCCGAGCGGCCCGTTCGGCCCTTCAGCCATCTGGCAATCCGCCCCTACCCCGAACAGTACGTGCGGCAGGTCACGCTCGCCGACGGGCGAGCGGCCGTCTTGCGGCCGATTAAGCCCGAGGACGAACCCCTCTGGCACGAACTGCTGGCGACCTGCTCGCGCGAGTCGGTCTGGGCGAGGTTTCGCTATTCATTCCGCGAAACAACGCACGAAATGGCGACACGGTTTTGCTACCTCGATTACGATCGCGAGCTGGCGATCGTGGCGGAGGTCGAGGCCGCCGGCCAGAGGAAGCTGGCCGCCGTGGGCCGGCTCGTCGCCGACCCCGACCACGAGCGGGCCGAATACGCCGTGCTGGTGGGCGACGCCTGGCAATCGCAAGGCCTGGGCGGCCTGCTCACGGACTACTGCCTGGAAATTGCCCGCGACTGGCAGCTTCGTCGCATCACCGCCGAAACGTCGCCCGACAACGCCCGCATGCTGGCCATCTTCCGCGACCGGGGATTCGATCTCGACGGCAATACGCCAGGCGTTGTGACTGCTCAGAAGACCCTCTGACGGTTACGGCATCTGGCGGGACGGGCGAAGCGAGTTCCACCTGACTTAAGATGCATAGGTCGGAAAACGATCGGGGGGCAAAGGCGATCTCTACCGCAGCCGGTGGGACTACGACGACTTTGCGCCCGCCAGCCGCCGCATCCCCTCCTCCTTGGAAACTCGCGGCTCGTAGCCGAAGTCGTGACGGGCACGGCTGATGTCGAAATAGTGCGATTTGCCGAGTTGCAGAGCGAGAAACCGGGTCATCCGTGGCTCCGACTCCTTCCGCAGCAGCGACCAGGTGGCTTCCATGGCCGCACCGGCCGCGTAAGCAACGGCGGTGGGGATCGATCGCTTCACGGGGGAAAGCCCGGCTTGTGCCAACAACTCGTCGATCCAGTGCCAGCAGTTGACCGCTTCTCCCTGGCTGATGAAGTAGGCCCGTCCCGCCACTGGCGAGCCAGGGAACAGGTGGTCGGCGGCGCGGAGGTGGGCGGCCGCCGCGTTTTCGACGTAGACCATGTCGATCAGGTTCTTGCCGTCGCCGACCCGCACGAGCTTGCCGTGTCTTGCCCGTTCGATGACGCGGGGCACAAGATGGTGGTCGCGCGGTCCCCAAATGAGATGAGGCCGCAGGGCGCACGTCACCAAGCCGTTGCGACCGTTGGCGGCGAGCACCTCTTGTTCAGCTAGCGCCTTCGTATGCGGGTAGTGGCAGAGCCATCGCTGCGGGTAAGGGACCGTCTCATCGACGCCGCACTGTTCGCGTCCGTCGAACGTGACGCTGGGGCTGCTGGTGAAGACAAATTTTTGCACCCCGTGCCGCAAGCAGCCGGCGATGACGTGTCGGGTGCCCAGCGTGTTCGTCTCATAAAAATGCTTCCACGGACCCCAGATACCCGCCACCGCCGCCGTGTGAAACACGACGTCGATTCCCTGGCAAGCGGCCTCTGTTTGCTCTGCATCGCGGACGTCGCCCAGAAAGGTCTCGACCCCCAGCGCGTCGAGTTCGGTCGCATGGCGCCTGCAATAGGCCCGTACGCGGTCGCCGCGAGCCGCAAGTTGTTCGACGATATAGCGCCCCAGAAAGCCGTTGGCGCCGGTAACGAGACAGTGCATTGGTGTTCAACCTCATGGCGATCGGTCAAGGTTGGCGGGGCTTCGGTCGGCCGTGTATTATTCTTTCAGAGGAGCTTGTGATGGAAGACGTGACCACAGTTCAGCAGCGTAATCGGGAAGTGGCACAACGGCTCAACGATGAAGCGCGCAAGGACCCACAATCCATGTACGCCGGCAAGTTCGTCGGTCTGGCGAACGGACAGGTGGTCGTCGTGGCCGATTCACTCGACGAGGTTGTGCAGGGGTTGGCACTGGTTGAAGCGGACCCCAAACGAACTCTATGTATTGAAGCTGGCCTCGACTACGAAACCGCGCAATCGGTCTGGGGTGTCCCCTGATGTCGCGCGTTATCTGGCCGCTGCGGGACGATCAGCCGAATGTTGAAATCGTACTTGCACTCGCCGCACGGCAAGAGATTGTGCGGAACCTGCTGGCTGATACTGGTGCTGGAACCGCTCGAGCTGGCTTCGAACTCGTCCTGGATGAGCGCGACTGCCTGCTAGCGGGCGGCCGCCCAGCACAGACGGTTTCGTTAGGCGGGGCGTACATCGGGAAATACCCGGTGTACGTCGTCCGCATTCGCATTCCAAACCTTGGGTTCGACCGGTACGTCCGAAGCGTCGGCGTTCCGAACGTGCCACCGCGCTTTGACGGGCTGGCGGCGTTCCGCTTCCTTAACCGCTTTACCTACGGCAATTTCGGCGATTCAGGGCGATTCGGCCTTGAGATCTGAACAGCAACCGGCTCGATCGTAATGCGATCTTTGTGCTCCACGCGAGGCTTCAACTCGCCTGCCTTTTACCGCCATCCGGTATTCACGGCTCGTAGCCCAGATTCGGCGCCAGCCAGCGTTCCACTTCGGTGACACTCATCCCCTTCCGCCGCGCGTAGTCCTCAACCTGGTCGCGCGTGATGCGGTCGACCGAGAAATAACGTGATTCGGGGTGAGCAAAGTATAACCCGCTCACGCTGGCCGCCGGATACATGGCAAAGCTCTCGGTGAGGCGGATGCCCGTGCTCCGCTCCGCGTCGAGCAAGTCAAAAACGATGCGCTTCTCGGTGTGGTCGGGGCAGGCGGGATAGCCGGGCGCCGGCCGAATGCCACGGTATTTTTCGTCGATCAAATCGTCGTTCGTAAAATGCTCGCCGCGACCGTAGCCCCAGTCGTGCCGGGCCACCTCGTGCAGGCGCTCCGCGAACGCCTCGGCCAGACGATCCGCCAGCGCCTTGGTCATGATGGCGTGGTAATCGTCGTGGTCGGCCTCGTAGCGCCGCACGAGCTCGTCCGTGCCGTGTCCCGCTGTTACCGCAAACGCGCCGACGTAGTCTGCCCGGCCGGAATCAACCGGGGCAATGAAGTCCGCCAGGGCGTAGAACTCCTTCGTGCCCTTGCGTTCCCATTGCTGGCGCAACGTGTGCAATCGGGCCAACTCGGCGGCACGCTTCTCGTCGGCATAGACAATAACGTCGTCGCCCAGCGCCGCTGCCGGCCAGAAGCCGTACACGCCCCGCGCGTGCAACCGCTTGTTAGACACGATGTCGTCCAGCAGGCGGCGAGCATCGTCGTACAGCTTGCGCGCTTCGACGCCGGCCTGCGGATCGTCGAAGATCTTCGGGTATTTTCCGCGCAGTTCCCAGGCCGCGAAGAAGGGTGACCAATCGATATAGGGTAAAAGCTCCTCGAGCGGAAATTCGTCGAGCACCCGCGTGCCCAGAAACGACGGCTCGTCGATTCGCACCTTCTGCCAGTCGGTTTTGAATCGAGCGGCCACCGCCTGGGCATAAGACACGAGATGAACGGATTGGCGTTCGCGGTACGCGTCGGCCAGCCGCTGTTGCTCCTGGCGGTTCTTGCGGCCAAATTCGTCCTTCGACTTCGGGTTAAGAAGCTGTTCGACGACGCCCACCGACCGGGAGGCGTCGAGCACGTGGACCGTCGACTGGCTGTAGGCCGGCGCGATTTTGACGGCCGTGTGCTTGGCGCTCGTCGTTGCCCCGCCGATTAAAAGGGGGATCGAAAAACTCTGCCGCTCCATTTCCTTGGCCACGTGGACCATCTCGTCAAGGCTGGGCGTGATCAGGCCGCTGAGTCCGATCAAATCGACCCCCTCCTTTACGGCCGTCTCCAGAATCTGCTCGCAGGGAACCATCACGCCCAGGTCGATGACGCGGTAGTTGTTGCACCCCAGCACGACGCCCACGATGTTCTTGCCGATATCGTGAACATCTCCCTTGACGGTAGCCATGAGGATCTTGCCGCGCGGCGAGTCGGTCAGCCCCTTGGCGGCCTTCTCGGCTTCCATGAAGGGGAGCAGGTAGGCCACCGCCTTCTTCATCACGCGGGCGCTCTTGACCACCTGCGGCAAGAACATCTTGCCGGCGCCGAACAGGTCGCCGACGACCTGCATGCCGGCCATGAGCGGGCCCTCGATGATCGCCAGCCCGCTGTCGTATTTCTGGCGGGCTTCTTCCACGTCGGTTTCGATGTGATCGACGATGCCGCGGACCAGCGCGTGTGACAATCGCTCTTCGACCGGCCCGGCGCGCCAGGCCAGATCGCTGACCGCCTGTTTGCCCCCCTGGCGCTTGACCGTCTCGGCGAACTCCACCAGCCGCTCGGTCGCGTCGGGCCGGCGGTCGAAGAGCACGTCTTCCACGCGCTCGCGCAGCTCAGCCGGGATGTCTTCGTAGACGGCAAGCTGACCGGCGTTGACGATTCCCATGTCGAGCCCAGCGCGAATGGCGTGATACAGAAAGGCCGAGTGCATCGCCTCGCGCACCACGTCGTTGCCGCGGAACGAGAAGGAGATGTTGCTCACACCGCCCGACACCTTGGCTCCCGGACACAACTGCTTGATCTGGCGGGTGGCCTCGATGAAGTTGATGGCGTAGCGATTGTGCTCTTCGATGCCGGTCGCCACCGTGAGGATGTTGGGGTCGAAGATGATGTCGGTCGCCGGCATGCCAATCTCTTCGGTGAGCAGCTTGTATGCCCGGCGGCAGATGCGCACTTTGTCTTCAATCGTGGTCGCCTGTCCCTGTTCGTCGAAGGCCATCACCACCACGGCCGCTCCATAACGGCGCACGAGCCGGGCGTAGTGCAGGAATTGCTCTTCTCCCTCCTTCAGGCTGATCGAGTTGACGATCGCCTTGCCTTGCACGCACTTCAGCCCCGCCTCGATCACCGACCATTTCGAGCTGTCGATCATGATCGGCACGCGCGAGATATCGCTCTCTGCCGCCAGCAGGTTCAGAAACCGCGTCATGGCCGCTTCGCCGTCCAGCATCGCCTCGTCCATGTTGACGTCGATGATGTTGGCGCCACCCTCGATTTGCCCGCGAGCCACGGCCACGGCCTCTTCGAACTGCTCGTTGAGGACCAACTTGGCGAATTTCTTGGAGCCGGTGACGTTGGTCCGCTCGCCGATCATGATGAAGTTGCTCTCGGGGCGGATGGTGAGCGTCTCGAGCCCGCTCAGCCGCGTCAGCGGCTCCGGCCTGGGCCGCACGCGCGGCGGCTTTCCTTCGATCGCTTCGGCGATCGCCCGAATATGGGGCGGCGTGGTGCCGCAGCAGCCGCCCACGATATTGAGCCATCCCTGCTCGACGAATTCCCCCAGCGTGGCGGCCATCATCTCTGGCGTCTCATCAAAGCCCCCGAAGGCGTTCGGGAGCCCCGCATTGGGATAACAGCTCACGTAGACGGGAGCGATGCGAGAGAGCTCTTCCACGTAGGGCCGCATGTGCTCCGGCCCCAGTGCGCAGTTGATGCCCACGCTCAGAAGGTCGGCGTGCGAGATCGAGGTCCAGCACGCCTCGATCGTTTGGGCGGAAAGCGTGCGACCACCCTGGAAGATGGTGAAAGACGCCATCACGGGCAGCTTGATCTGATGATCGTCAAAATACTTCTCGATAGCGAACAGGCAGGCCTTGAGTACCAACGTGTCGAAGGCCGTCTCGGGCAAGAGTAAATCGACCCCGCCTTCGATCAAAGCGTCGACTTGTTCGTAATAGGTGGCTACCATTTCGTCGAACGTGACGGCACGATAGCCGGGATCGTTGACGTTTCCGGCGATCGAGAGTTGGCGGTTAGTGGGCCCGATCGAACCAGCCACAAACCGGGGCTTTTCCGGCGTGCGAGCGGAGAACTCGTCGGCTGCCCGGCGGGCCAGGGCCACGGACGCCAGGTTCAACTCGCGGACGTGCCCCTGCAATTCAAAGTCGGACATGGCGACCGCGGTCGCCCCGAACGTGTTCGTCTCGATAATGTCGGCCCCCGCTTCGAGATACTGCCGGTGAATATTCTCGATCGCTTCGGGCTGGGTGATCGAAAGGATGTCGATGAAGTTCTTCAGGTCCTTGCTGTGAGCGGCAAACTGAGAGCCGCGAAAGTCCTGCTCGGTGAACTTCAGAGCATGGACCATCGTGCCCATCGCGCCGTCGAGTAGCAGAACCCTTTCGGCAAGAAGGCTTTCGAGGATTTCTCGGACCTGGTTTTGTTGGACGATAGACATCGACGCTACCAATTATCGGGCAAGCACTTAGGGCAGGGAGACTCGTTCAAATATGGCATACGGAGCGACATTCCTCAAGTTCGAGTTGGGGCCGGGCGCGGCCTTGCCCGGTTGGCTTTTTCCGTCGTCTCATGGTAGATCGAACTGTGATGCTCGAACGGAACATCTTGTCGAGAGGCGACTAATCGTATGGCCTGTTGCAAGGCGGCGTACAGCAGGGCCGGGTTTTTCGCGGTTTTCTGGTGGCTTGCGGCGGTTCCGCCAGTTGCTGCCGCTAAGCCTGTCGCCCACTTCGATTTTGAAGGAGACAGCGTCGGATGTCTGCTGGTCATTGGACCTACCGCGAACTGCAGCGGGTCGTCGACTTGATGGGAAGCCACGGGGACCGCGGCAAGGTGTGGGCAACCGAAGTGGGCTACTTACCTTATGCGGGTCCCATGCTGTGCTACGAACTGGTTGACGGCCAGCTCCTTCGTGCCCGATGACCGGGAGCAAACATTCGGACTTTTACACAGCGGGGACTGGTCCGAAAACCAGGATATCGCTTCTTCCTGTCCAAGCTGCGGAAATGAGCAGCGTCGGGTTACGTCTGCCCCCGCCCCGATTCGCTGACCAGGTGAGCCGCCACAAAATCTTCATCGAGCGTCACTCCCAAGCCAGGACGGTCCGGCACGGTGATCCAGCCGTCCTCGGCCTGCACCTTTTCGTGGGTCAATTCGTGACGCAACGGAGAGTCTTCTACACAGTCTTCGAACAAGAATGCGTCGCGGCAGGTGCTCAGCCAGTGTAGGCTGGCCGCCACGGTAAGGGGACTGGTGTAGCAATGGTTGCAGAGCCGCGCGCCGATCTCCTCGACTCGTCCGCGAATATAGGCGGCGTCGGTGAAACCGTTGCGCGACAGGTCGACCTGGTAGACGTCCAGGGCGCGCGCCTCGATCAGAGGCCGAAACGCAGCCCGGCCGCACTCCTCCTCGCCGGCGGCAATCGGCACGCCGGAACGATCGCGCAGCCAACGGTAACCCTCGACGTCGTCGGGCTGTAGCGGCTCCTCCAACCAACCGATGCCGAAGTCGGCGAAGGCACGCGCACGCGCCAGCGCCGTCCGCGCGTCCCAGACACAGCCCGCATCGATGAGCACGGTTCCGTCGCCGACGCCCTCCCGCGCGCCGCGCACCAGGTCGATGTCGACCGGCTCGGACTGCCCCATCGGCTCCCAGCCGAACTTCACGGCGCGATAGCCTGCGTCGCGCCATCGGCGGCCGATGTCGCTCGTTTCGCGCCCGTCGCGGCCGAATAGGATCGAGGCGTACGCCAGGATGCGCTCGTGCCGCTTGCCACCCAGCAGGCGGTGGATCGGTTCGCGGAAGTGCTTCCCCCTTAGGTCCCACAGCGCCATGTCGACCGCCGCCATGGCGGTGATCGCGACGCTGGTGCGGCCGTAGTACATCGTGCGCCGCAGCATTTCTTGCCACAGCCGTTCCGTCTCGAGCGGATTCTGCCCAAGAAGAATCTTCCGCAATCCGCAAGCGATGTTGTGGCTGAACGGGGCATCTATGATCGCCTTCACCACCTCTGGCGAACTATCGGCCTCGCCGATTCCCTCCAGCCCGTTGTCGGCCCGGACCCGAACGATGACCGCGTCCTGGCTGCTGGCGGTCTTCGCCACAACCTGCGGGATGCGCAGGATCTGGCAGACTACTTCGGTGATCCTCATGTAACTAAGACCTCGAAAAAACTCCCGACGGCTCCGTCGGGAAACATTGGAACCGGCTAACTCCGGTGACGCAAGCGCTTTTGCCGCAGGAGCTTTGCCGCATCGCACGCCTTCACGTTCCGGGGACCGTGCTTTTGGGCCTGAGTATCTTGTAAAAATATCTTGCCGCATTTATCTTGTTTCACTAACCGGTCTTTTTTATCTTCCTTTTCTAATCGGCCAGACCGGGTCATGGCGGCCCTTCTTTGGCCCAATCGCGTGCAGGAGGGTCGGTCATGAATCTCCGCAACTGGCAGCAGCATCTTAAGGCCACCTACACCAACCGGGCTGCGCGACCGCGCCGCGCCAAGTATCAGCCGAGACTGCAGTCGCTCGAGCCCCGGTCGATGCTTTCGGTCACGCCGACCGGGGTGACGATTACGCCTGTTGAGACCCAATCCTTCACGGGACGCGTGGCCACGTTCACCGCGAATGACGCCGGTCCGTTCAGTGCTTCGATTGACTGGGGAGACGGAACGACCACCACGGGCACCATCGCGGCCGACGGCGGCGGCGGTTTCTCGGTAACCGGCAGCCACACCTACGCCGAAGACGGCACCGACCCGGTATCGGTCGTGATTATCGACTCGGCCGATTCGACAACGGCGACCGCCGCCAGCACGGCCAATGTTGGTGAGGGCACATTCATCTTGTCGTCTGGTTCAAACATCAACACCACGGAGGGCGCTGTTCTCACCGGCGTTCAGGTCGCCACGTTTCAAGACCCCGGAAGCCCGGACGCGGCCAGCGATTTCACGGCGACCATCAACTGGGGCGACGGTACAACCACCCTGGGCACCATTTCCGGGAGCGCAGGCAGCTTTACGGTGACCGGCGACCACACCTACGCGGATGAATTGAACGGCAGCTACTTGGTGACCGTTGCCGAGCCGGCAGCCAACTTCACGTTGGGTCCCGTTAGCTCATCGGTGACCGTAGCTGACGCCGATTCGGGCACCGTTACGGCGCAAGCGATCACGGCCACCGAAGGCCATACATTCAGCGGCCAAGTGGCCGCCTTCGCAGATACCTACGCGGGTCAAGTTGCCGGCGACCTCACCGCCAACATTGATTGGGGCGATGGCACGGTGAGCGCGGGCACCGTCATTGGTGCCGGTGGTGACTTTACGATCAGCGGCAGTCACGCCTACGCCGACGAGGGAAGTTACGCGGTGACCACCACGGTCTCCGACGACAGCCCTGGCACCTTCACCGCGACGGGCACGGGTACGGCCACGGTGGCGGAAGGAGATTCTGGCAACCTCACTCCGATGACGATTACGCCGACGGAGGGCCAGGCTTTCAGCGGCGCCGTCGCCTCGTTCACCGATGAGGGCAACCCGCTACAGGTCGCTGGCGATTTCACGGCCTCGATCAACTGGGGCGACGGCACGACAACGACCGCAACGGTATCCGGCCCGACGGGCGGTCCGTTCACGATCAGCGGCAACCACACTTACGCCGAGGACGGCTCGTACTCGGTGGTTGCCACCTTCTCCGACGATCCCCCTAGCACCATAACCGATGTTTCTATCACGAGCACCGCGATTGTTTCCGAGGCCGACCTGACGGTGACCGCCGGCGCCGCCATCAGTACCACCGAAGGCGTGGCGCTGACGGGCATTCAGGTGGCGACCTTTGCCGATCCGGGCAGCCCCGACGCCGCCAGCGACTATTCCGCGACGATTGACTGGGGCGACGGCACGACAACCGCCGGCACAGTTTCCGGAAGCGGCGGCAACTTCACCGTGACGGGCGACCACACCTATGCCGACGAGTTGAACGGCACGTACACCGTTACGGTCTCCGAGTCTGCCGCCGATTTCACTTCAACGCCGGTCACCAACTCGGTTACCGTGGCCGAGGGGGACTCCGGCAGTTTGACCGGCGCCACAATCTCGGCCACCGAAGGGACCTTGTTCACTGGTGCGGTCGGTAGCTTCACCGACAACTATCTCGGGCAGGTGGCCGGCGATTTCACGGCCACGATCGACTGGGGCGACGGCACCACCACATCGGGAGCGGTCACCGGCGGCAACGGCAACTTCACGATTAGCGGCAACCATACCTATGCCGATGAGGGGACCTTCACCGTCCTCGCCAGCTTCGCTGACGATGCGCCGAGTACTCTGACGGCTACCATCACCAGTATGGCCGACGTGGCCGAAGCCGACACCCTCGTGCCGGTCACGGCCACCGTCAGTGCTACCGAGGGGACGACGTACTCGGGTACGGTGGCGACCTTCACCGACGTGGCGTATCCCGGGAACCTTCCTAGCGACTTTACGGCCACCATCGACTGGGGCGATGGCACGACGGACGTCGGCGTGGTTAGCGGTGGCGCGGGCACGCTCACGGTCAGTGGCAGCCATCTCTACTCCGACGAAGGATCGAATCCACTCACGGTAATCCTTGCCGATGACTCGCCAGGCACGGCCTCGGCGACCGCCACCGGTACGGCGACCGTGGCCGAAAACGATACGCTGGTGGCCGGAACAAGCGTCACCGGCAGTTCCACCGAAGGCGCTACCTTTAGTGGAACCGTGGCGACGTTTACCGACACGACTTATGCGGGGAATCTGCCGACCGACTTCACGGCCAGCATCGACTGGGGCGACGGCACCGTCTCCGCCGGCACCGTCAGTGGGTCGGCCGGTTCCTTCACGGTAAGCGGCAGCCACGTCTATGCCGAGGAGGGAACGAAGACCGCCACGGTCGTCCTGTCGGACGACGCACCCGGGACCGCGACGGGCACAGCGACGGCGACCATCGACGTGGCCGACGCCCCCCTCGCGGCAACCGGCACGGCGGTTTCGTCGGTCGAGTTCACAACATTCAGCGGCCTGGTGGCCACCTTCACCGACGCCGATCCCAACGGAACCGTGACCGACTACACGGCCAGCATCGACTGGGGCGACGGGAGCACAACCGCGGGCACGGTCTCCGCGGCGTCTGGTCATTTCAACGTGAGCGGCTCACACGCCTACGCCGAAGATGGCTCCTACAGCATCAAGGTGCACGTCGCGGACGTTGGCGGAAGCACGGCCGCGGCCAACAGCACGGCCACCATCACCGAGCCCTCGATTTTGGCTACCGCCGTGGCGGTGAGCGGCTTCGAGCGTTCTGCGCTCACGAACGTCGCCCTCGCCACCTTCACGCATGGCAACGGGGCCGAGCCCGTCGGCGAGTTCACGGTGACCATCGACTGGGGCGACGGCACCAGCTCGTCGGGCCATGTGACGGAGTCGGGCACGACCTACACCATTGCCGGCACCCACACCTATCTCGACGAGGGGACTTTTACGGTCAAGGTGTCGCTGAGCGACGACACGGCGTCAGCGACGGTTTCCACGTCGGCCACGATGCGGGAAGAACTCCTTCCGGACGGAACGCAGGGGACGGCCAACCAGAGATTCATCTCGGAGGTTTATCGCGACCTGTTCCACCGGCAGGTCGACGCAGGGGGCCTGGCGTTTTGGAACAATCTGCTCGATCACGGCCACTCGCGGCTGCAGGTTGCCACAGCAATCATTGCTACCGGCATGCCGGGCGAGCTGGGGGCGGACCTCGTTACCGGCATGTACGAGAAATTCCTGGGCCGCGCCCCCGATGCGATCGGCCTGGCCTTCTGGGTCGACGTCGTCAGCCACCGGGAGACGATCGAAGACACCGAAGCCAATATTGTCGGTACCCCCGAGTTCTTCCTTCTGTCCGGCAGCACAAACGTCGGGTTCATCACGCGACTGTTCAACCTGGCGCTCGACCGGGCGCCCGATCCGCAGGCGCTGACGAACTTCCAGGCCGGCTTGGCCGGGGGGATGACGCGCGAGCAGGTTGCCGAGATCGTGTTCAACAGCCACGAGTATCACCAACTCGAGGTGGCCGGATACTACCAGTCGCCGAGCGATGTCAACAACCGAAGCGACAGCAGCGTGCCGTTCATCGACGATCTCGACTTTCTGGATCGGCCCGCCGACCCGGTAGGCTTGGCGGGCTTCACCGCGGCCCTGGATCACGGCGTCCTCGACCAGGAAGTTTGGGCCGAGATGCTGGCGTCGAGCGAGTTCTTCAACAAGACCGCGTAGGGGCTGAGGCGCAAGCGAGAACACGCTCGGTGGTGTCGGCGCAGTCTGCGCACAAGCACACCCTCCCCGCGCGGGTCGAATGCAATCCCCACAGGCGCCGGCTGCCCACGAAGTCTTGAAGCGGCTGGCCTAATGCTTGTTTGTGGCCCGGCGCAGGCGGTCGATCGACTCAAAAACGCCCTTCCAACGCCGGGGCGTGACCTTGAACTCCGAACGGGGCTCGAAGCGGTTGGTGCTTCGCTTCAGTCTCACGATGTTCGCCAGCCGAAAGCGCCGCCAACCGGGAATGCGCCCCTCGCAGCTCTCGCCCCCGATTTGGTAAGCGTCCATCGTCGCCGTGTTGTCCATCAAACCCAGCAAATGGGGGTTAACCACCCGAACCGTGCTGGTGTCGTCGATCTCTCGGTATTCAAACTCGATCGTAACTCGATCGTGAATAGCTAGCTTGATTTTGTCGAAAATCTCGTCCTGATCGCTCACCGTTGCGGATTGCGTCAATAGTTCAGACAAGGCTTCAGCCTCCTCACTTGAAATCAGGCCTCCCCCACTTTTCCGCCCCCGGCTTGAACCGATCTGTCACCCAGCGCAACACCCGTCAGGTTAGAGCATAAGGGTAAAATGTGCAAGGAACAGCCGCGCCGTAGGTGCCCGCCCCTCGTTCCTCACGGAAGGCAGACGGCCACCCGAGCCCTCGCAAAAGGCAAAGGGGGATATATAGATAAGACGCTGCTGGCGCTGAAACTGTTCGCGCCAGGCTGGGTTCAATCGTTCTGGGCGCCGGTTTCCAAGACGGCCAGGAACGCCTTCTGGGGGATGTCGACGCTCCCAATCGACTTCATCCGTTTCTTTCCTTCGCGCTGTTTGGCCCAAAGCTTGCGCTTGCGGGTAATGTCTCCCCCGTAGCACTTGGCCGTAACGTTCTTGCGCATCGCCGAAATCGTCTCGCGCGCGATGATCCGGGTGCCGATCGCCGCCTGAAGAGCTACCTCGAACATATGGCGGTCGATTTCGCCTCGCAGCTTTTTGACGATCGCCCGGCCCCTACGGTCGGCATCCGCCCGGTGGCACACGATCGACAGGGCGTCGACCCGATTGCCCGCCACGAGAATATCGAGACGCACGAGGTCGGCCGGCACGTAGCCGACCAGTTCATAATCCATCGTGCCGTAGCCGCGTGTGCAGCTTTTGAGCTTGTCGTGCAGGTCGTAAATCACCTCGGCCAGCGGCAAGTTATACACGAGCATGGCTCGCGTGGGAGACAGGTACTCGGTACGCACATACTCGCCACGCCGATCGTTGCACAACTGGTGTACCAGGCCGATGGCGTCCGTCGGCAACAAGAAGCTGACCTTCACGATCGGCTGGCGAAACTCTTCGATTTCTCCGGCGTCAGGAACCTGCTGAGGATTGTGAATCTTCAGCAATTCGCCGTTTTTGGTCAGAACTTCGTAGGTTACGTTCGGCGCCGTCTGTACCAGGTCGAGGTTGGCCTCTTTTTCCAGCCGCTGCTGCACGATCTCCATGTGCAGCAATCCCAGAAACCCGCAGCGAAAGCCGAACCCCAGGGCGTCGCTCGTCTCCGGCTCAAACTCGAAGCTGGGATCGTTGATGCTGAGCTTGGTGAGCGCTTCTCGCAACTCCTCAAAGTTCTCGCCGTCCGACGGGTAGAGCCCACAAAACACCATCCGCTTCGGTTCCTGATAGCCGGGTAAGGCGGGGGCGGCCGCCTCACCGGGCACCGTCGCCGTATCGCCGATGTGCACCTGGCTGAGCGTCTTGATATTGCAGATGAGGTAGCCGACCTGGCCGGCTTGAAGCTGCTGACAGGGCCGGCGATCGGGCACAAACTGCCCCAGTTCCAGCACCTCATAGGTCATGCCCGTCTTGAGAAACCGGATTTTCTGCCCCCGCGCCACCGTGCCGTTCATCAACCGCACGTAGGTGATAGCGCCGCGGAATTCATCGTAGTGCGAATCGAACACCATAGCCTGCAAGGGGGCATTCGGGTCCCCCTGCGGCGGCGGCACTCGGGCGATAAGGGCCTCGAGCAGCGCCTCAACTCCGACCCCGGTTTTGGCGCTCACCGCCAGCACGTCGGCGGGGTCGATGCCCAGGCTTGATTCCATCTCCTCCATCACTTCGTCGGGTCGGGCGCTGACGACGTCGATCTTGTTCAAAGCCGGCACGATCGTCAGGTCGGCGTCGATGGCCGCGTAGGCGTTGGCCACCGTCTGGGCTTCGACCCCTTGGCAGGCGTCGACGAGCAGCAGCGCCCCTTCGCAGCACGCCAGGCTGCGGGAGACTTCGTAGTGAAAATCGACGTGTCCGGGGGTATCGATCAGGTTCAGTTCGTAGGTCTCGCCGGCGTGGACATACCGCATCGAAACGGCACGGGCCTTGATCGTAATCCCACGTTCCCGCTCTAGCTCCATGTCGTCGAGAAGCTGGTCGCGGAGTTCGCGGCGGCTGACCGTGCCCGTCTTTTCGATGAGACGGTCGGCCAGCGTGCTTTTGCCGTGGTCGATGTGGGCCACGATGCAGAAATTGCGAATGTGTTTGCAGTCCATGAACGCTCAGCCAACCCTGGCTTGCCTGATTCTGTTACGGTGACTTTATGCTACGCCCGCCGGCATCCGACAACGTTGCAGTTCATGCCCAGAGAGTGCCGCCCGCGTCTACTTCGCCAGCCGGGCATGCTCCGCCCGCGCGATGCCGGCCGAGCCGATGTACCCCGCGTCGGCCCCGAGAGACGCCCATTCGATGGTCGTTTTGTTGACCAGTACCGGAAACGCCCTTCGCCGGACCTCCTCGCGAACCCGCTCGATGAACCGCCGGCCGAGCGAAGATTCCTTCCCGCCAAAATTCATGGCCCCCCCTAGTACCACCCCGCTGGGATCGATGGTGTGCATCACCGTCGTTACGCCAATCCCCAAATAGCGGGCCGTCTCCAGGACGATCTCCAGCGACAGTTCGTCGCCCGCCTCCGCCTCTTTTGCCAGCAAAAGCGGCGTGAGGACCTCACCCGCCGCCACCCGTCCGACCAAGGAACTGGCGTGACCTCTTTCCAGGGCCTCTTGGGTGCGGCGAATGACGGCTAGCGCGCTGGCATAGGCTTCCAAATGCCCCGGTTGCCCGCAGGAGCAAACCCTGGCGTCTTCGCGGCAGTCGATAATTATATGGCCGCATTCGGCGCCGTGGCTGTGTTCCCCGTCGATAGACGTTTCCCGCACGATGATCCCGCAGCCGATGCCCGTCCCCAAGGTCAGCATCACCATGCTGGGTAGACACCTACCACTGCCGACCCAGTATTCGCCGTAGGCCGCCGCCGCCGCGTCGTTTGCAAAACTGACCGGCCGTCCGCATTCCTGGCTGAGGCGGTCGCGAATCGGAAAATCGGTCCAGCCGGGCAGGTTCGGCGGATCAAGGAGCATGCCAGCGGGAATGTCCATTGTGCCCGGCGTGCCCAGGCCGACGCGGGCAATCTCGTCTGGGCGCAGCCCGAGGCGCTTCAGCAGACCCTGAATGGCCTGGCCTGTCCGTCGCGTGGCCTCTTGCGCTCCGCAAGCTGCGTCCGTCGGGATGCTCGTCCAGCCCAGTGTTCGCCCCAAATCGTCGACGATGCCAATTTTGATGCTCGTCCCACCCAGGTCGACGCCTACGAAGATCGGCCGCCGGGCATCGGCAACCGGTAGGAATGGCGAGCTAGTCGACATGGGCCGCTGGGGACGGACGATCAAAGGAGGATCAGTGAACCGCACAAGTATAGAAGCAAGGCCAGGTTCCGGCAATTCCAACGGGGCCGGGAGCGCCTCTGGCACGCGATGGATTCCAGGTAAAGGGAGGGGTAAATATGTCGGTTCGGTGCGAAGGCCTTTCACTTTCACGGCCAATGGCCGGCCTGATCGTCGTGGCAATGGCAGAGAATGGCCGAGAATGGCAGGCCCGCAAGCCCCTCACTCAGAAAGTCCTCGCTTGTCTAGAAAGTCCGGCCGTGCAGCTCTACGTCCTCAACGGTCAACATAGCCTCACCGCAAAAAAAAGCCCCGCGGGATCCTGGGATAACAGGCGCCCGCGGGGCGTTGAACAAAATCCGGCGACACCTACTCTCGCACTTTGGGTACTACCATCGGCTCTGAAAGCTTAACTACCGTGTTCGGAATGGAAACGGGTGTGGCCTTTCAGATATGGTCACCGGAAAAGGGCCGGCCGGGCGGTCAGGCCCGAGCCGGCCAAAGGTTGTGGCAAACAAGTGGCAGCTTGTCGGGACGGGCTAGGGAGCCCATCCTCGATGAACCACGGGCTGAAAGCCCGTGCTACGGCACAAGCACCACGCATCTTCTTTTTTCTCCGCCACGGAGTGTCGGAGCTATAGAAAAGCGTTGGATAAATGTGGTCAAGCGTTCGTCCGTTAGTACCGGTTAGCTTAGTACATTGCTGCACTTACACATCCGGCCTATCAACCTGGTCGTCTTCCAGGGGACTTTCGGGCCAAAGGCCCAACGAAACCTCATCTTGGAGCGGGCTTCACGCTTATATGCTTTCAGCGTTTATCCTTTCCGTTCATAGCTATCCAGCCGTGCCGCTAGCGCGACAACTGGAACACCAGAGGAACGTCCTTCTAAATCCTCTCGTACTAAAGAAGAATCTCCTCAAGTTTCGTACGCCCACAGCAGATAGGGACCGACCTGTCTCACGACGGTCTGAACCCAGCTCACGTACCACTTTCATTGGCGAACAGCCAAACCCTTGGGAGCTTCTTCACCCCCAGGATGTGATGAGCCGACATCGAGG
>DASZPH010000142.1:0-1662 GCA_035550375.1 Pirellulales bacterium
TCGACGATGCGGTCAACGGTCGCCTCTTGCCAGAGGAGCCGTTCGGTCGGTGCGTTCACGTGAAACTCGCTTATGGGTCGCCGGTAAACCGCTGTTCTTTCCAGGGGTCGCCGTAGATGTGATAGCCGCGCAGCTCCCAGAAGCCCGGCTCGTCCTTGGTGGTGAACTGGAGCGCGTTGATCCACTTCGCCGATTTCCAGAAATAGAGGTGCGGCACGAGCAGCCGCGCCGGCCCGCCGTGGTCGGGCGCGATCGGCGCCCCCTCGTAGGCGGTGGCTACCATCGCCTGCTCGCCGGTCAGGTCCTTGTACGGCACGTTGGTGGTGTAGCCGTCGAAGGAATAGGCCAGCATGTAGGCCGTCGCCGGCTCGATCTCGGCATCGGCCAGGATGTCCTCGATCGTCACCCCGCTCCAGTTGGTGTCGAACTTGCTCCACTTGGTGACGCAGTGAATGTCCTTGTGCAGCTTGGTCTGCGGCAGCGCGTTGAACTCGTTCCAGCCCCACGTCTTCACGGCCTTCGGGCCGATCTTCAGCGTGAACTTCCAGTCGTCGTGGGTGATGCGCGGCGTCGGGCCGGCCGAAAGCACGGGAAATCCGGTTTCCTTGTACTGCCCCGGCGGCAGCCGCACCGCGTCTTCCGGCGCCAGGCGGCGGCCAAGGAACCCTCGCGTCGTCAGCATCGTCGCCTCTCAAGTTCCCGCCGTTGGCCCGAACACGACCACAACTGGCCCTCTACCCCCACTCCGTCAAGCCACCAGCGGCCGGTTTGGAGTGCCTCCAGGCTGCGCTAGGAGCGGTCGCGGAGCAGCGGCGTCTTGCGCCACCAGCCGTGCAGTTTCTCCTCGCGCGCCAGCGTTATCAGGCCGGAGACGACAACCAGCGCCATGCCCGCGAAGGCGATCGGGTCGGGAAAATCGCCGAAGAACAGTGCCCCGAAGATCACTGCCCACAGGATCTGGCTGTATTGCGTCGGCGCGACGCGGTTGGCGGGCACCAGGCGCGTGGCGAGCAGGATGAAGGTGTTGCCGCCGCCGGCGAAGAAGCCGCCGATCACGGAAAGGCCGAGCTCATGCCACGTCGGCAGCCTGAGGTGCGGCAGCATCAGCACGCCGTTGATCACCAGCGCCGAAAGGTAAAGCGTGGTGAGCAGCGAGATGCGCTTCTCCGCCTGCCCCATCATGCGTAGCGTCAGCAGCGAGACCGCGGACATCGCCGCCGACAGGACGGCGGCCAGATGGCCCGCGTTCAGCTCGCGAAAACCCGGGCGCACCACCAGCAGCACGCCGATGAAGCCGATCGTCACGGCCAGCCAGCGCCGCCAGCCCACCTTCTCGCCCAGAACCGGGATCGAGACGATCGTCACGAACGCCGGCATGAGAAAGATCAGCGAGTACGCCTCGGCCAGCGGCAGCACGGTGAAGCTGTATATCCCGAACAGGTTGGCCGCGACCGCCGCGATGTTGCGAACCCACACCAGCACCGGACGCTGCAGGCGAAAGACGTCGCGCCACTCTTCTTCGCGCGGCTTCGCCAGGGGAATGGTGACCAGCGAAAACAGGGTGAGCAGGAACATCACCTCGAAGACCGACAGCGAGGCGCCCAGCGCTTTCGCCACCGCGTCGCCGCTGGAATACAGCGCGTACGACAGGAACCCGATAAG